>JAIYDW010000195.1 GCA_027487315.1 Verrucomicrobiaceae bacterium
CTTAGTAGACGCCTTCGACGATTTTGTTTTCCATGGCGCCGAAGGGGCGGACGTCGGCGACGCCGTCCCAGGCGTATTGGTTGCGGGGGCGGCGGCGGAGGGCTTCGTCGCGCTCGAGGAAGCGGGGCATGAAGAATTCCTTGGTGAGGGTGGTCAACTCGACGCGGCCCCAGGTGTCGTACTCCACGGTGTCTTCGGTTTTTTCGGGGTTCACGACGCGGAGGACGGCGCGGGGCTGCGGGGCGTAGTATGTGATGGAGAATTGATCGGCGGGCTCAAGGGGGACGGAGGCGGCGAGGCCCATGAGGGTGTTGCCGTAGGTGGGGTAGAAGCCGATGCGGTTTTCCAGGACTTCCTCGACGATGAAGCGGACGTATTGCGGGGTCATGGTGGTGCCGCCGACGAAGCAGCCGCGGATGCCGACGTCAAAGATGTCCACTTTTTCAGCGAGGGCTTCGAGGAGTTTCGGGGTGGTGAAGATGGCGGAGATTTTGCGGTGCTTCAGGAGGATGACGGCCTGGTCGACGACGTGGTCCATGTATTGGCGGGCGACGTCGAATTGCTTGTTGGAGATCAGTTTTTTGACGAAGCGGGGGTCGAGGTCGACGAAGTAGCAGGAGCTGCCGCGGTAGTTGGCGAGGTGTTCGACGGCGAGGCGGAGGCGGCGGGGGCCGGTGGGGCCGACCATGATCCAGGCTTCGCCGGGGGGGAAGTGTTTGTCGTCGAGTTTGTGAGAGAACTCTTCGTAGTCGACGCGGAAGTCATTCCAGCCGATGCGCTGTTTGGGCATGCCGGTGGTGCCGCCGGTTTCGAAGATGTTGTAGGGTTTGCCTTTGAAGGCGTTGGGGACCCAGACGTCGGGCTGGAGGTCGCGGAGGTATTCGTCCTGGAAGTGGGGGAATTGGGCGACGATATCGGCGTAGGTGTTGACTTTGCCGCGGGGGTCGAAGTTTTTGGCGGCCCAGTCGAGCCAGAAGGGGCAGCCGGTTTCGGGGGAGAAGTGCCAGGTGATGATTTCGCGGATGTTGGCGTCGAGCTGGTTTTGGGCTTCTTCGGGAGTCATGATGGTTTTTGGATGAGGGGTAAAGGAGGGGAGGGGTCGGTGGGGCGCAAGGGGGTTTTTTTTGCGCGGAAGGATTACGAACGGTGGCGGGGGTGGGTTCTGTCGGATTTTTGGAAAAGGCGGGGGTTGGAAACGGGGCGGGTTTAGGGGTCGGTGGTGGGGTCGTCGCGGTGGAGGCCGAGACGGCGGAGTTTTTGGCGGAGGGTGGCGCGGTTGAGGCGGGTTTCGTTGGCGAGGTGGGTGACTTTGCCTTGATGGCGGTCGAGGAGGCGGCGGAGGAGGGAGGTTTCGAGGGCGTCGAGGAGGGTTTCGTAGGGGGTGCCGGGGGAGGCGTCGAGCCAGCGATGGAGGACGGCGTCGAGTTCGGTGGTGACGGGGGGGAGTTGGGGGTTGGGGGCGTGGTTGGCGATGTGGGGGGGGAGGTGGCTGAGGAGGATGCGGTCGTGGGTGCTGAGGCCGCGGGCGTAGTCGAGGGTGTGGCGGAGTTCGCGGATGTTGCCGGGCCAGGGGTAGATTTGGAGGGCGAGGAGTGCGGGGGTGGTGAGGACGGTTTGGCTGTTGTGGAGGGCGAGGAAGAAGGCGGCGAGGGCGGGGATGTCGCTGCTGCGGTCGCTGAGGGGTGGGAGGGTGAGGAGGGAGGCGCTGAAGGGGTAGAAGAGTTCGGGCTGGAGGGTGGCGTGGGGCTGGGCGGGGGTGAGGTCGATGCGGGTGGTGGCGAGGAGGTGGAGGGTGGGGTGAGGGGTGGCGAGGTGGGTGGCGAGGGTTTGCTGGACAGGGGGTGGGAGGAGGTCGATGTCGTCGAGGAGGAGGGTGCTGTGGGTGGGGGTGGAGTCGAGGTGGTGGAGGAGGGTGTCTGGGGAGGTGATTTGGCGGGAGTCGAGGATGGTGAGGGGGCCTGAGGGGGTGCGGTGGGCGTGGATGATGCGTGCGGTGAGGCTTTTGCCGGAGCCGGTGGGGCCGGTGATGAGGGTGGGGACGGGGTTGGTGCAGGCGCGGGCGATGCCGATGAAGACGGGCTGGAGGCAGGGGGCGCTGCCGATGAGGTTGGCGGTGTGGGGGGAGTCGGGCGGGGTGGGGGAGGGTGGGGGGTCGGGGTGGGTGAGGAGGAGGGATTGGAGGGCGGTTTCGAGCTGGCGGAGGTCGAGGGGTTTGGTGAGGTAGAGGGTGGCGCCGGATTTTTGGGCGGTGATGGCGTGGTCGAGGGTGGCGTGGGCGGTGATGATGAGGATGGGGAGGCGGGGGTCCCGGGCGCGGAGGCGGGTGAGGACTTCGAGGCCGCTGAGGTCGGGGAGGCCGATGTCGAGGATGATGGCGTCAAAGGAGGTGGATTGGGCGGCTTGGAGGGCGGCCTGGGCGGTGGGGGCGAGTTCGGGGAGGAGGCCGATGCGGCGGGCGGCGGTGGCGAGGGCGATGCCGATGGCGTGCTCGTCTTCGACGATGAGGATGCGGTGGGGGGGCATGGTCAGGCTGGGGGGGACAGGGGGAGGGTGAGGGTGACGAGAGCTCCGGGACGTGGGTTTTGGTTTTGCCAATGGAGTTGACCGCGGTGGGCGTGGGCGATTTCGCGGGCGACGGCGAGGCCGAGGCCCATGCCGCCTTCGCGTTCGGTGAAGAAGGGGTCGCTGCCGTGGAGGAGGGCGTTTGGGGAGAAGCCGGGGCCGGTGTCCTGGATGTGGAGGGTGAGATGGGTGTCGGTGGGGTGCAGGGAGAGTTCGATTTTGCCGCCGGCGGGGGTGGCTTGGATGGCGTTGAGGATGAGGTTGGAGAGGGCCTGGTGGAGGCGGTCGGGGTCGCCGAGGATGGTGGGGGCTGAGGTGGTGGGGGCGGGGATGAGTTGGATGTGGGCGTGGGTGGCTTGGGGGAGGAGGAGCTGGCAGGTGCGGGCCTGGAGGGTGGCGAGGTTGACGGGGATGAGGACGGGAGGGGAGGGGCGGGCGAAGTGGAGCCACTGGGAGACGAGGTCTTCGATGCGGGCGGTTTCGCTTTCGATGAGTTGCTGGGACTGGCGGCGTTCGGGTTCGGTGGCGCCTTCGAGGAGTTGGGCGTGGAGGCGGATGGCGGCGAGGGGGTTGCGGACTTCGTGGGCGAGGGAGGTGGCCATGCGGCCGAGGATGGCGAGGCGCTCGGCTTCGGTGCGGCGCTGGCGTTCGCTGGCGAGGGTGGTGTGGGTGGATTGGAAGCTGAGGGCGAGCTGGCCGAATTCGTCGGTGCGGTTGAGGGGGAGAGGGGGGAGGGGTTGATCCTGGCCGAGGAGGGGGACGGCCTGGGCGAGTTGGCTGAGGGGGCGGGTGACGTGGCGGGCGATGAGGATGCCGAAGAGGGCGGCGAGGAGCCAGAAGGCGGCGAGGGTGAGCCAGGTGTCGAGGCGGAGGAAAACGGCGGAGCCGGGGCGGGCGGGACGGGCGAAGAAGATGCTGATGGGGGGATCGCTGGAGGGAAGGGGGATGCCGATGACGAGGAGAGTGTTGATTTGGCGGGGTTCGGCTTCTGCGGGGAGGGTGGGAGGGAGGTTTGGGGGGGTGTTGCCGATGGATTGGCTGGCTTGCTGGAACCAGACGGAGAGGCCGAGGAGTTGGGCGAGTTGGTCGGCCATTTGTTCACTCCGGGGGAGGGTGGATTGGTTGAGGAAGGCGGCGTTTGCCTGGGCGAGGGCGGTGAAGGCGATGCGGTCTTCGCGTTCGGCGAAGCGTTTGAAGACGGCGACGAGCATGAGGGACCCGAGCAAGGCGAAGGCGACGATGCCGAGCGGCAGCCAGGTGGCGATGCGATGGGTGGGGGAGTGAGACATGACCGGAGGCGCTGGGGTGTAGCTTGTCAGGTGGGGGCGGGCGCGTCCAGCGGGGAAGGCGGGGTGGTTGTTTTCTGTCCAAGGCTGCGGGGGTGCGGGCAATTTTCGACCCTGCTGAGTGCTTGGAGCTTTTGCTTGAGGCCTGTAATCTGCGGTTCTGCATGGATACGATTCATTCTCAACTTCAAGTGACGGTCAGGGGCTGCGTTTTTTTCGCCGGGGCGACGGTGGCGATGTGGGCGCAGGGTGAGGAGGCGAAGGTGGCGCCGTTGTTGGAGCCGGTGGTGGTGACGGCGACTTTGGCGGAGGCGGCGCTCGTGGATGTGCCGTATTCGGCAGCGCATGTGAGTGATCGACGGATTGGCGAGTTGCAGGCGGCGAGTTTTCCGGAGGCGTTGCAGCAGCAGCCGGGGATCATGCTGCAGCAGACGGGAAGAGGGATGGGGTCGCCTTTTATCCGGGGATTTACGGGGTTTCGTAATTTGGCTTTGGTGGATGGGGTGCGGCTGAATAACTCGGTGTTTCGTGAGGGGCCGAACCAGTATTGGAGTTTGATTGATGCGTTGAGTCTGGATGGGATTGATGTGGTGAAGGGGCAGGGGTCGGTGTTGTTTGGGAGTGATGCGGTGGGGGGTGTGGTGAATGCGTTGACGAAGGGGCCGGTGTATCGCGAGGGGCCTGGGGTTTATGCGACGGGGGGGATGGCGACGCGGTATGCGACGGCGGAGCGGAGCTGGATGGGGCGGATCGAGGGGAGTGTGAGCGAGGCGGATCGCTACGGGGTGCATGTGGGGGTGACGGGGCGGACGTTTGGGGATTTGCAGGCGGGGGGATTGGGGCGGCTGCCGAACACGGGTTATGATGAGCTGGGGGTGGACTTGAAGATGGAGGTGTTTTTGGAGCCGGAGACGAAGTTGGTCCTGGCGCACAATCAGTTTCATCAGGATGATGTTTGGCGGACGCACCGGACGATTTATGCGGTGCCGTTTGCGGGCTCTGAGGTGGGTGAGGAGTTGGCGCATGTGTTTGATCAGGATCGCTATTTGACGTATGTCAGGCTGGAGTCGGATAGGGACTATGGGTGGCTGCAGCATTACGATGTGACGGTGTCCCACCAGCGGTTTAGCGAGGAGCGGCAGCGGCAGCGGACGCGTGGGCGATCCGATTTGGAGGGGTTTGATGTGGATACGTGGGGCATTGCGGCGAATTTCCGGAGCGAGTCGCCACTGGGGACGCTGAGCTATGGGGCGAGTTATTATTATGATGATGTGGGGGCGTTCCGGGTTTCACGGAGTTCGGACGGGACCAAGGTGGGGGCGCAGGGTCCGGTGGCGGATGATTCGGCTTATCATTTGTTGGGGGTGTATGTGCAGGATGAGATTCGGTTGAGTGACTCGCTGGATTTGATTTTGGGAGGGCGATACACGTATGCGAAGGCGGAGGCGGGTCAGATTGAGGATCCGCAATCGGGCAGGGTGTATTCGGAGTCGGATGCATGGCAGGATTTGAGCGGGAGTGCGCGGCTGCAATGGAGTGTGGATGAGGCGAAGAAGTTGCGGGTGTTTGGGGGGGTGTCGCAAGCGTTCCGGGCACCGAATCTTTCGGATGTGAGTCGGTTTGATGTGGCGCGCTCGAACGAGGTGGAGGTGCCGGCGGCGGGACTGGATCCGGAGGAGTTTGTGAACTGGGAAGTGGGGGTGCGCTGGGTGGGGGAAAAGGTGAGCGGGAGTGTGGCGTATTTTTACACGGACATTCAGGATTTGATCGTGCGTGCGCCAACGGGGAATTTGCGGGAGGATCAGGTGGAGGTGACGAGGCGCAACGGGGGATCCGGCTATGTGCAGGGGATTGAGGGCAATCTGAGTGTGAAGCTGACAGATGACTGGACGTTGTTTGGGAATCTGACGTGGCAGGAGGGCGAGGTGGAGAGCTTTCCGACGTCGTCGCAGCGGTTGGTGACGGAGCCGTTCAGCCGGTTGATGCCGTTGACGGGGCTGGCGGGGTTGCGCTGGGACAGTCCGGGGCGGCGCTGGTTCGTCGAGGGGACGGTGCAGATGGTGGATGATGCGACGCGGTTGAGCGCGGGGGACCGGAATGATACGCAACGGATTCCGCCAGGGGGGACGCCGGGATTCACGGTGGCGACGCTGCGGAGTGGTTGGCAGGTGAATGAGGCGCTGCTACTGACGGCGGCGGTGGAGAACTTCACGGATGAGGCCTACCGGATTCATGGTTCGGGGGTGAACCAGCCGGGGGTGAACTTTGTGTTTGGGGCGCAGGTGCGGTTTTAATTCAAACGCAGGGCTTGTTGAGGGGTTGAGGCTGGGTAGGGTCTGGGGATGGCGTTGAAGGCGACGATTTACAAGGTGGCGGTTCAGGTTTCGGACTTGGATCGCAATGAATACAGCGATCACAATCTGACAATTGCGCGACATCCTTCGGAGACGGACGAGCGGATGATGGTGCGGGTGCTGGCGTTTGCTTTGAATGCGCCGACGACGAATGACCGGGGGTATTTGGAGTTTGGGAAGGATTTGTGGGATGCGGATGAGCCGCCGCTGTGGCGGAAGGATTTGACGGGGTTGCTGGTGGATTGGATCGAGGTGGGGCAGCCGGATGAGAAGTTGTTGCTGCGGGTGAGCAGCCGGGCGGAGCGGGTGGTGGTGTATTGTTATGGTTCGGCGAGCGGGTTGTGGTGGAGCGGGCTGGCGAACAAGATGACGCGGGCGAAGAACCTAACGGTTTGGCAGGTGCCAGCGGAGCAGAGTGAGGCGCTGGGGGCGCTGGCGAAGCGGTCGATGGATTTGCAGGTGACGATTCAGGAGGGGAGCATCTGGGTGGGGGATGGGGAGCACTCGGTGGAGATTGGGTTGCAGTGTCTTTATGGTGGGGGAA
>JAIYDW010000077.1 GCA_027487315.1 Verrucomicrobiaceae bacterium
CGCTCCAAATCAAACAGATACGCAAAGTCATCCCGGCCCAGCGATTTGGAGAACCCTTCTTCCCCAAGAATATTCGCCGACATCAATTGCTTCTTCTGCTGCAACGTCAGAATTTTCTCCTCAATCGTCCCCTTCGTGATCATTCGATACGCCATCACCGGCTGCGTCTGCCCAATCCGGTGCGCCCGGTCAATCGCCTGCGCCTCCACCGCAGGATTCCACCACGGATCATACAAGATCACATAACTCGCCGCCGTCAGGTTCAAGCCCGACCCACCCGCTTTCAACGACAGTAGGAACACCGACGCATTCTCGTCCTCCTGGAACGCCTTCACCACCGACGCCCGGTCATTCGTCGCCCCTGTCAGCCAGTGACACGGAATCTTCATCCCCTCCAGGCGCTCCCTCAAAATCGTCAGCATTCGCACAAACTGGCTAAACAGCAGCACCTTGTGTCCCTCCGCGTGCAGCTCCTCAATCAACTCCAACACCGCCGTCAACTTCGCCCCGTCATCATCCCCGGCACCCACCAGCGATGGATGACAACAAATCTGCCGCAACCGCGTCAACGCCTGCAAGATCGCGAACCGATTCTTATTCAGCGCGTCATAAGTCGCCGACGTCAGCACCATCTGCTGCGCCCGCGCCAACTCCGCCTGATACGCCTTCTCCTGCTCCTGCGTCATCTCACAAATCAACGCCTCCTCACTCCGAGGCGGCAAATCACCCGCCACCTGGCCCTTCGTCCGCCGCAACAAAAACGGCCTCAATCGCGCCGACAACCGCGCTGCCGCCCGCCCATCCTTACGCCGATCAAAATGCTTCTGAAAGTACGCCCGATCACCCAGCGCCCCGGGCGTCGCAAACGTCATCAAACTCCACAAATCCAGCAACCGGTTCTCCAAAGGCGTCCCCGTCAGCACCAACCGGTTGTGCGCATGAATCTGCCGCGCCGCCCGTGCCGCTTGCGAGTCCGGATTCTTGATCTGCTGCCCTTCATCCAAAATCACCGCCAGGAAATGCACATGCTTCAGGTCCTCAATCAAACCCCGCAACTGCGCATAATTGATTACCAGCACATCCAGCCGCTCCGTCAGCCACGTCATGTCCAGTTCATCTCGATCCCGAAGTACCTGCACCAGCAAATGCGGCGCCGTCTTGCCCAACTCAGCCCCCCACACATCCAAAACACTCTTCGGACACACCACCAAAATCGGAGATGGCCGCTCCCCCGGCGGCTGGTCCTGCCTCAACCACAGCAACCACGCAATGCTCTGCACCGTCTTCCCCAACCCCATGTCATCCGCCAAAATCCCGCCAAACCGGTTCAATGTCAGATACGACAAAAAGTGAAACCCCTCCACCTGGTAAGGCCGCAGTGTCATCTGCAATTCCTTCGGCACATCCGGCTTCTCCATCAGCTCCGCCGCCTCCAACCGCCGCGACACCGACTGCCAAGCCTGTGGCTGGATCAACTCCGCCACCTTCTCGTTCGCCAACTGCCTCCAATGCAACCGGTGGGCCTCATCCCCCAACTCCTCCAGCTCGATCCCCAATTGATCGATCATCGCCTGCTGCTCCTCGCTCAACTGCAGCTCCACCCGCTTCCACGTCCCGTCCGCCAATCGCACAAACCCGCCCCGCGCCGCCACCAACCGCCGAATCTCCGCCGCCTTCAACTCCGTCCCCTCAATCTCAAACATCAACCGCAAATCAAACCAGTCGATCGACTCCGTCTGCCTCGCCTCCAACTTCACCCGCGCAATCAACGGATCCGCTAAAATCGTCTGCAACCGCTCATCCGGCTCAAGCTGCATCCCCTCCGGCAACGACGTCGCCCACGCATGAAACTGATCTGGAAACTGCCTCGTCAATCGCACCCGAAACCCCTGATGCTCCGGATCAAACGTTGACCGGAAAGCTTCCAACGCCTTCTCCGCCTTCGCCAGCATCTCCCGATCCCGCAAAATGATCTTCCCTTCCGTCGGCGGCAGCTCCGCCCCCGTCTCACCCCACCCATCTCCCCTCAACCGCTCCACCAGCCGCCCCTCCGCATCCACCGCCTCCACCTGCATCACCGCATACTCCGCCCCCGACGTCGCCGACTTCGCCAGACACCCTGCCCGCACCCGCACCTGCAGCGGCTCATGCACCACCTTCTCCGCCAAGGTCTGCGGCAGCTCCACCCCCAGCTTCTCCAAAAACAACACCCCATCCTCCGAACTCAGCGCCTTCATTGGCACCAGCAACGGCCCATCCACCCGATTCTCCTCACCAAACCAAACCGGCCCCGGCACCACCGCTTCATCACTCAAATAATGCGTCGGCACTCCTGCCAGCACCCGCATCGGCATCACCGCCGGTGTCCCATCCGCTCGCACCAAACTCAAACTCAACTCATCCCCGCGCGCCGTCTCCGCCGCCGCCCACCTCAGCGCCTCCACCTCCTGCCTCAAAGCCACCCCATCCAGCGTCACCACCCGTGCCCCCATCTCCGGCTGCGCCAGCACCGCCATCAACAGCCTCACCGCCGCCCCATGATCCAACCGAAACGCCGCCGCCCCACTGCCACGCTGCCCATCCAAACACATCCTCAACAGCAACGCCGACACCACATCCAACGCCAAACGCCCCGTCTCCAACCTCGCCACCAACCCCGCCAAATCCCCAGGCATCACCGTCACAAAAACCCCCGACACCCCCGCCACCTGCACCCTCAACTCCGACGTCGTGACCATCAGTCTCGCCTCTTTCCCCGCCATCAAAACCGCTTCATCCCCCTCCGTCACCTCATCCACCTCCACCGCAACCGCCGCCCTCGCCAACGCCCGCACCCGCTCCGTCCACCTCGGCAACTCCATCGACCGCTTCCAATCCGCCAGCCGCCGCCTCCCCCGATCCAACTCCGCCGCCTTCAGCAAAAACCGCGGAATCGCCAAACCCTTCTCATCCAAAGCCAACGCCACGTAACCCCAAAACTCCCGCAACGTCCTCGGCCGGTTCGGCCACAGCGTCAGCGGCTCCATCGACTCAATGTTCCACCGCGGATGCAACCGCACCATGTCCTGGTCAAAAATCTCCCCCGTCTGCCTCACCCGCCGAAACCGCTTCTCCACCTTTTCCAAATACCCCATCTCCGCCTCAGTCACTTTCCGCGAAAGATGCCGCTCCAGCCACTCCACAAAATCCTCTTCCTCCGCCTCAATGTCCGCCTCCGTCGGCGCCACCGCCCGCCGCCCCACCGCCACCAGCACCGAACACAACACCAATTCCTTCACCAGCTCCGCCGCATCCGTCTGCCCCCGCCAACCCTCATCCATCTTCACCCATCGCGCCCCCACCGTCGTGTCATCCAGCGCCACCTCCGCCACCGCCTCAAACTCATCCAGATCCAGCGACATCACCGCGTCATCATCCACCAATCGCTCCGCCTCCCGCCTCGTTTCCGGCGTGAACAATTGCATGAGTCCTGGTATGGCAGTGGCGAGGTCCGGCATAGAAACGAGTCCGCCCCGGGCAATCCCCCAGCGCGAACTGGAACGCCTACCACACCCCAGCTCACCTTACCAGCCAAGACCCTAACTTTTTTACACCCACCCCCCTCATCACGTCACCAAATCTTCACTTGCCCTCTTCCCTTCCCTCTCATTTCATTGCAAACCTATGAAACGCCCCCTCCTCACGGCCCTCGCGATTCTGACACTCTCCCAGCTCCGCGCTGACGACGACACGCCCGTCCCCCCAGAAATCCAGGCCCTCGCCGAAGCCTTTGTCTCAGCCCTCAAATCCGGAGACGACACCGCCCTCCTCGCTTGCTGGCACACCCCCGAAACCCTCGCCAAACTCGAAGAAGCCCAGGAACTCGCCGAAGGCTCCACTCCTGAGGAAGCCGCCAAAGACTACCAGCGCGAAATCAAAAACCAGCAGCGCGACCACGCCGTCATCCTCCACCGCGCCGCCAGCATCCGCGCCTTCATCACCAAGAACCTCGGCGACCTCGCCGCCCTCAAACTCACCAAGGTCGAACTCGACCTCGATGACGACGCCCCCGCCGACCAACCCACCTACGACGACGTCGATTTCGACCTCACCACCGCCGACGGCACCCCCATCGAAATCAGCATCGACGACGCCGTCCAACTCAACGGCACCTGGAAATTCAAGGACCGCCTCGAAGAACGCATCGCGGTCACACTCCCAAACACCCCCGACTGATCACCCCTTCTCCTCAGAAGCCACCGAACCTGCTCCATAACACTCCCGCGCCTTTCGAACGCGGTCGTGATTCTGATCAGCCCATGCCACCAAAGGCTCGATCTTCGCCAACAACGACTCCCCCAGATTCGTCAGCCGGTATTCCACCTGCGGAGGAACAGTCGGATAAATCTTGCGCGTGACGTAACCATCCCGCTCCAACCCGCGCAGCGTTTGCGCCAGCATGCGCTGCGAAATGTCACCAATGGCACGCTTCAAAGCGGTGAACCGCAGCACACCTTGCTGCGCAAGAGTCAGCAAGATGAGCAAACTCCAGCGATCACCAATGCAGTCCAGCACATCGCGCACCGGACACAACTTCGCGTGGTCTGTGCCACGCTGAACAGGAAGGAAATGAAGTTTCATCACGAGCGGTTACTTGCGGGTTACTGAGTGACAAAAATGACCCCTCTTGCGGGATTTTTGACCTCGGTATACAAAGGGAACTGACAGCGGATTCAAAACCAACCCCGCTCAAAACGCAATCCCTCTCATCCAAATCTCATGATCGCACTCACTGGAACCACCGGCCAACTGGGCCACCTCGTTGTTGAAAACCTCCTTCGCCAAAACGTCGATCCCTCTTCGATCGTCGCCATCGTTCGCAACCCTGCCAAAGCGGAAAACCTCGCCGCCCAGGGCCTCCAGGTTCGCCAAGCGGATTATGCCGATGAAGCTGCCCTGACTGCCGCCTTGAAAGACGTCCAGCGCCTCCTGCTCATCTCCTCCAGCGAACTCGGCCAACGCACCGCACAGCACGGGCGAGTCATCGCCGCCGCCCAACGCGCAGGCGTCTCAGAGATCGTCTACACCAGTCTGCTCCATGCCGACTCATCCTCGCTCGACCTCGCCCAAGAACACCTCGCCACCGAGCAACAAATCACCGCCTCAGGCCTCTCCTTCACCATCCTCCGCAATGGCTGGTACACCGAAAACTACACCGCCTCGATTCCTGCCGCGCTTGCCAATGGCGCGCTGGTCGGTTGCGCTGGCGAAGGCCGCATCGCCTCTGCGGCGCGTGCCGACTACGCAGAAGCCGCCGCTCTCGTGCTCTCACATCCCGCACCCCTCACCGGCACCATCCACGAACTCGCCGGTGATGAATCCTACACCCTGAGCGAGATGGCTGCTGAGGTGGCTCGTCAGTCCGGCAAAACCATCCCCTATCAAAACCTTCCCGAAGAGGTCTATCGCGATATCCTGCTCTCCGTCGGCCTCCCTGAACCCCTGGCCTCCGGCTTGGCCCGTTGGGATGTAGCCGCATCTCACGGTGCCCTGTTCGACGACAGCCGACAACTCAGCCAACTGCTCGGTCGCCCAACCACACCGATGGCGCATTCAGTTAACACAGCGCTCAACCAGATTCCCTGACCCCAAACACAAAATCCGCACAAACAACCCCACTCCCCGCCGTGCGCGTCGCTTCCCAAGACCGTTTATTCCCAAACAGTCTCACGACCCACGCCATGACCAACCTCACCAAACTCTGGACCGGCACCGCTCAACCCGCTGACAACCTCCGCTACGGCACCGGCCACAAGCCTCCGCACAGCCACGCCGCCGCCCGCAAACCCATCACCGTCTGGAACATCACCCGTACCTGCAACCTCCGCTGCGTCCACTGCTACTCCGACTCCGCCGCCTCCAGCTACCCTGGCGAGCTCACCTGGGAGCAAATGCAGACCGTCATCGACGACCTCTCCCAGTATCAAGTCCCCTCACTTCTCCTCTCCGGTGGCGAGCCCCTCGTCCACCCCCGCTTCTTCGACCTCGTCGATCTCGCCACCGCCAAGGGCCTCAAACTGACCATCTCCACCAACGGCACCCTCATCACTCCCGAAAAAGCCGCCCGCCTCAAAGCCGCGCAGGTCGCCTACGTCGGCATCTCGCTCGATGGCATCGGCAAAATCCACGACGAATTTCGCCGCAAAGAAGGCGCCTTCGACGCCGCCGTCCGTGGCTTTCACGCCTGTCATGAAGCCGGCCAAAAAACCGGCCTCCGCCTCACCCTCACCCGCCACAACGTCGAAAACATCGACCGCATCCTCGACTTCATCGAGCAGGAACAAATCCAGCGCGTCTGCTTCTATCACCTCGTCCCCAGCGGCCGCGGCAGCGCCCTGCAAGTACTCACCCCCCAGGAATCCCGTCACGCTCTCGATACCCTCATCGCCCGTGTCGAATCCTGGCATGCCCAAGGCATCAACCGCGAACTCCTCACCGTCGCCCAACCTGCCGATGGCGCCTACCTCCTCCTCCGCATGGAGCGCGAAAACCACCCCAACCTCGAAGAAGCCCGACGCCTTCTCACATGGAATGGCGGCGGCGCCAACAGCTCTGGACGCGGCATCGCCAACATCGACACCCAGGGGAATGTCCACCCCGACCAGTTCTGGCAGGACATCGTGCTCGGCAACGTCAAACAGACCCCCTTCTCCCAGATCTGGGACGGCCAATATCAAGCCAGCGCCGCCACCCTCGCCGACATCCGCAGCATCGGCCGCCTCAGCACCGAAGAGCGCCAATCCCGCATGACCGGCCCCTGCGCCTCCTGCCGCTGGTTCAGCCTCTGCGGCGGCGGCTTCCGCACCCGCGCCGCCGCCAACAACCACGGCACCCTCTGGGCCTCCGACCCCGCCTGCTACCTCACCGAAGCCGAACGCACCGGCCTCGAACTCGTCAGCTAGCTGCACCCTTTGTTCGACCTTATTCGGACTTCCACGGTCGTCTGGAATGCCCGAGTGTCACCTGCGATGCCTGATGCGCCCGCTTGACCTCGGTAATTCGAAGAAAGTAGTCCGCATACCAGACTTTCTTCCCGGTCTCTTGCGCGATCGCGTGCTCACTATGCCGCCTCCACTCCGCAATCGATTCCAAACTGGTCCAATAGGACACAGTGATGCCAAACCCATCCGCACCTCGTGCACTCTCTACGCCCAAAAAGCCGGGCTGCTGCGCTGCAAGCTCAACCATCCTATCAGCAATGGCCGCATACCCACGATCTCCATCAGTTCGGAGTGAACTGAAGATGACCGCAAAATAGGGCGGTTCAGGGGTCTGTGCGAATAAGGTGGAAGCCATTTGCGATAAGCTGAATGTGCCAAGCAAGAGAAAGCTGCAAGTCGAATTGGCGAACGCGTGTAGGTCTCGCCGATCAAATACGCATCGGCAAAGCCGCTCTATTGTCATTGATCGGCGAACACCTTTCATCCAACCTGCTCGGCTCACAAAACATGCCGAAGAAACACCTCCTCTTCCTCTGCTCCCGAAACAAACTCCGCAGCCCCACCGCCGAAGCCATCTTCGCGAATCATCCCGGCGTCGAGGCAGACTCCGCCGGCCTCAACCCCGACGCCGAAGTCCCTCTCTCCGAAGAGCAAATCGAGTGGGCAGACATCATCCTCGTCATGGAAAAAATCCATCGCACCCGCCTCAATCGAAAATTCAAATCCGCCCTCGCCGGCAAACGCATCGCCGTCCTCAACATCCCCGACAACTACCCCTTCATGGACCCCGCCCTCATCACCCTCCTCAAAACCCGCTGCGCCCCCTACCTGCCCTAATCCGGGGCACGACCGATCTGGTGCCACTTGCATCTGGGTCCAGTATTAGAAAGAGTTCAGTTCATGATTCAATCTCTCCATCCACAAACAACCAACCCGCCAGCCAGTCTTTTGGAGCTTGCGAAGCTTGAGGAAGCTTTGGGTTCGCCTTTACCTGCACAACTGAAGTCGCTTCTGATGACCGCAAATGGAGCGTGGATTCCAGACGTGATTATCCCGAGCGAAAACTGTCCCAACGTTCCAGGGGGAGGCATTGGAGGTGAGATGCTTTACAGTTGCTCCGAAATACTTGAGAACAGGGAAATTCGCTCGAACCAAGTGTCTCCCGATCTCCTCGTTTTTGGCAACGACGACTTCGGCAATGCACTATGCATCGGCCTACATGGTCCACGACATGGCAAAGTCTATTTTTGGGACCATGAGAATGACGTCATTGGCGCATTGGAAATAGGGATGGACGTTGCCCTGGGCAACACACGTCAAAATGAATACTTTGTCGCAGACTCTCTTGTCGAGTTCATCACCCTTTACAAAAATGCAGATTCCGACTGAGCGTTGGCACTGATAAATAGGCTCTGTGTGCAATGCAGAGTTGATCCATTCACTCAACCAGCCCTCCAAACCTCCGCACCTGCCACAACTCCTCAGGCGCCAGCACCACCAGAAGCCACCACTACTCCGGCATCTCCGCAACTCCCGGCACCGCTTCACCCTCAACCACTCCCACCGGATTCTCCAACCCCTCCGGCGCCTCCACCTCAACCGGCGGAACCGTCGCAACCTTCGGCGCATGCTGCGCCTCCAACTGAAGCAACTGCGTCACCGTCACCATCTTAAACCCGCGCTCAATCAACACATCCAGCGTCGCCGGCATCGCATTCACCGTCGTCTCATGAATGTCATGCAACAACACTATCGACCCCGGCTTTGTCCCCGCCAAAACCCGGTCATGCACCTTCTGCACCGACCGCGGCGACTGCCAATCCAGCGGGTCCAAATCCCACAAAATCGTCGGATACCCAAACTGCTCCTGAATGCTCCGCCGCTGCCCCAGCCGCACCCCGCCATACGGTGGCCGATACAAAATCGGTGCCACCCCGCCCGCCTTCTCAATCGCATCATGCGCCCGCTTCAACTGCGACGCCACTCCATCGCCACTATACCCCGTCAGCAAAGGATGCGCCCACGTGTGATTCGCCACCTCATGCCCCTCCTCCACCATCCGCTTCACAATCTGCGGAAACGCCGCCGCATTCCGCCCCACCATGAAAAACGTCGCCTTAATGTTCCGCTCCTTCAGCGTATCCAGCAGTCGCGGCGTGAACTCCGGATGCGGCCCATCATCAAACGTTACCGCAATCACCGACCCCGGCACCTCGCATCGCGTGTAGGTCATCTGCACCTTCTCAGGCAGCACCCTCGGCAAAGCCTCCAACTCCGGCGTCAAAACCTGCTGAACCACCTCATCCTCCACCACAATCGCCCGCCTCACCTCCTCCACCGGTTCGGTCGCAAAAATCGCAGTCGCCGCCAAGAACCCGAAGACTGGTAGAATGGATGAATGATCAGAAAATCGCATCAACAAAAGAACTCCCTATAACAACTGCACTCCGCCCCCCCCCATTGCAACCCCAACCACACCCAATCTTCACCCTCCGCCCTCCGCCCTTCGCAATTCCTCACCAATCCGCATTCCGCATTCCAAAATCCGCAATCGAATCAATGCGTCAGCGCATAAAACAAAATGTTGATCCCCAGCGGATACGCATACTTCTCCGAAAACTCCCGAAAATACCACGGATCCGTCCCCTCCTCCTCCCAGCCATCCCCCAAATCCGTGTTGTGACAAATCATCATCATCATCCGCCGCTTGTCATCAAACACCCCCTTGTAATGCACCTCTTCTGACCCGGGCTTGTTCCACTCAAAAGTAATCCCCTGACTCCGCCCGTCCATCGCCGCTCCCACACTCGGAATCTGCGGCTTCACCTTCAAGGGAAACACCGCATGAAACACCTCGTGCGACACATCCAACTCCTCCGCCTCTCGCTCCGGAAAAATCTGCTTCAACGCCCGGTGGAAGTTATCCCACTCCTCAAACCCCCAAAAATCATCCACCATCAAAAACCCCCCGTTCATCAAATACTCCCTCAACACCTTCGCCTCCTCATCCGTCAGCATGATGTCCCCCGGCTCAATCATGTAAATGAACGGGTAATGCCTCAACTGCTCCGCATCGATATCGACAATCACCCCCTTCGGATTCACCTCCAACGAGGTCAGTTGTTGAATCCGATACGAAAAATTCAAATCCGCATCCGGATAATCCGTCAACCACTTCGACCCCCGCCTCCACCTCCCCCCGCCCGACATCGAGTC
>JAIYDW010000214.1 GCA_027487315.1 Verrucomicrobiaceae bacterium
GTTATTCACCGAGTGCTCATCCCGACCGAATAGGGTCGGTTGGTCAGCCTGAATCACTATGACTGGCAAAGTAATGAACAAGAGGATGGGATGGGGTTTGAGGGGAATGGGATTGATTGCCTTGATGACTCTTTCGAGTTGTGTGGTGCAGCCGGTGACGAAGCGGAGCAAGGGAGCGGTTTGGCTGCGCACGGATGCGGGGACGCCGCAGTTGCTGGTAAGGGCCTACTATGGGACGCCGGAGGAAGTGCAGGCTATTTTGGCCGAATTGGGTGATGTGGTGAGACCTGTGAGGAGGTGGGCGAGACAGGGGAACGGGGCGGTTTCCATGAAGTTTGTGGATGAGCGGGGTCGGGCGCTGCGAACGGTGGAGAGCGGGGGGCATTTGGTTGTCGAGGGCCGGCCGGGACAGGTGTATGCGATTCGAATTCGGAACGAGACGGACGTGCTAATGGAAGTGCTGCCGATGGTGGATGGGTTGGATTTGGAGACGGGGCAGGTGGCAGAGTTGGGGAGGGCGGGCAAGATGGTGGGGCCGAGGAAGGAAGTGGCGTTTGGGAGTCGCGCGGTGACAGGAGGGAAGGGTGAGGCTTTGCGTTTTCGGGAGAATGAAGGCGCTGCGGCGCTGCATCGCTGGAGTCCGACGGGGACGGCCGGGAGTGTTTTGGTGGCTGTTTTTTTGGGGCAGGGGGATGACAGTTTTGAGGACATGCCGGCGCGAGAAAGGGTGCGTCCGGTATCGGTTGGGAATCAGGGGACGTTTCCGCAGCCGCGGGCTGAACCGATGCGGTTGCCTTATCAATATCGGTGATTCGATTGTGTTTTGAGTTTGACAATACCTTTGCTTTGAGGGACAACTTTGGAAAAAGCGAAGATATGTTGACGCAACAGCACCTCAATTACCATCATCTGAGATACTTTTGGGAGGTAGCCAGGCATGGCAGCCTTCGAGTGGCGGCGGCGAAGCTGGGGGTATCGCAGCCGACGATCAGTGCGCAGGTGAAGGCTCTGGAGGAGTCCTTGGACCGGCAGTTATTCAGTCGATCCGGGCGGGGGTTGAGGCTGACCATCGCAGGGCGCACGGTGATGGACCATGCGACGGAGATTTTTGGGCTTGGGGGGAGGCTGGTGGAGGTATTGAACGGGGCGGAGTCGAAACAGCCTGCGAGATTGAATTTGGGGATTGCCGATTCGTTTGCGAAATTGTTTGCGTGGAACTTGATCAGGCCGGCTCTGAAGGAGCATCCGGGATTATTCGTGGCCTGCTACGAAGGGAAAGCGCCGGAGCTTTTGGGGCAATTGGTGACGGGCAAGCTGGATGTGGTTTTGTCTGACGAACCTGCGTCTGCCTCCTTGCCGATCAAAGCCTTCAACCACCATTTGGGTGAGGTTCCGGTGGTTTTTTGCGCGTCTGAGGTGTTGGCGAAGGAGTTGAAGCCCGGGTTTCCGAAGAGTCTGAATGAGGCTCCGATCTTGTTGCCGGCAGCGCAGACGGCGTGGAGACATCACCTGGATCATTGGTTTGAAATGCAGGGGGTGAAGCCGCGGGTGGTCGCTGAGTTTGATGATTCGGCGTTGATGAAAACAGCAGCGGCGGATGGACTTGGTGTGGTTGCGGTTGCCGCGCCGGTGGTGGCCGAAGCGAAGGCCCGGTTCGATTTGCACTCAATCAGTGAAGCTTTGAATTGCGGATTCCCCAGTTACTTGATCACGGTGGAAAGGTCGTTGAAGCACCCGTCAGTGAGGACGATAGCCAAGGAAGCCCGGCGGTACTTCAAACCGAGTACGTCTGGAGTGCAGTCCGCGAGCCAAATTCAATTTTCCAGCAACTCTGACGATCATCGGGTTTGAATTCTGCCAGAACCGAATGATTGAAGTGGTATGAGTTTTGATCTGCTAGGTTTGCTTGCCAGTTTTACGTTTCCAACTTCGCCTGAGTTGGTGGAGGCGATACCGGTGATTTTGGCGTTGATCGTGATCGAGGGCCTGCTGAGCGTGGACAATGCTTTGGCGATCGCTGCGATGGCGAATCATTTGCCGGGGAAGCAAAAGTATTTGGCGCTGAAGTATGGCATTATCGGAGCCTACTTTTTCAGGGGGCTTTGTTTGGCGTTTGCGGCCTGGATCATTGAGAATCCATGGCTGAAGATTTGCGGTTCGGCCTATCTGATTTACCTCATGTGCGAGCACTTTACGGGTGGAGGTGACGAGAATAATGATGGTCAAGCGGACAGTCCGAACCAGCGGGGATTTTGGGCAACGATCCTGGCGATTGAGGTCATGGATTTGAGTTTGAGCGTGGACAATGTGGTGGCGGCGGTGGCGATGAGTCCGAAGCTGTGGGTGGTGTGCGTGGGGGTGTTTATCGGGATCTTAGCGCTGAGGTTTGTGGCGGGTGCGTGCATCAAGTTGTTGGAGCGTTTTCCGATTCTTGCTGACACGGCTTTTGTGTTGATCGGGTATGTGGGTGGAATTCTGCTTTATGAACTGCTGAGTAATCCGGCGAGTGGCTTTCAGGTTTTTCCGGGTCCGGTGCACGTCACAGCGGGGCAGAAGTTCATTGGGATTGTGATCATCATTGCCCTGTCGATTTTGTATTCGAAATCGAATGCGATTCAGAAGGCGCTATCACCGCTGCTGAAGGTATCGCAAGCACCCATGCGTGTGGTGGCGATTGTGGTGGGGCTCGTACTGAAAGTGGTGGTGCTGCCGTTCAAGCTGGTCTTCAAGGCTTTCAAGCCGAAGGTGGCGGGGTCGAATCCGCAGATTTCCTGACCCAGTCAGACTCCAGTGGGGAAGCGGAGTTCGGGGGAGTTGAGGATTTGGTGGAGATGGATGCCGTATTTGTCGCAGATGGCGCGGGCTTCGGAGCCGGGGTAGGCTTCGTGGAAGTAAACTTCGCGGACCCCGTAGGCGCAGAGCATTTGCATGCAACTGGTGCAGGGTTCGGTGGTGCAGGCGACGAGTTTGACGTTACCACGGGTGAAGAGGCTGCAGAGGTTGACCTCGGCATGGATCATGAAACTGCGGCGAGCGTCGCGATCCGCCCAGAATTCTGGGGAGGCGTTGTAGCCAGGGGCGAGGCCATTGTAGGCGGTGCCGATGACACGGTTGTCGAAGTCGAGGGCAACGGCGCCGACCTTGCGGAAGGGGTCCTCGGAGCGAAGGCTGGCGACATGGGCTAGGGCCATGGCGTATTCTGGGATGGCGAGGCGAGGGAGAGGAGCCGAGGGGTCTAGCAGAGACATGGTGCTCTTTTAGCAAGGGGGGAAACGTGGTCAACCTTTTGCGCCTGTGCCGATGACTGCGGGAGCGGGGGATGCCTTACCAAAGAAGGGCCACTTGGACGTGAGCCAGACGGCGATGGTGTGGTTGTCTTCACGGATGGAGCCACCGCGGCGAAAGAGGGTTTGCTCCATGTAGCCGATTTCGAGGCGGGTGGTGGCGGTGAGTTTTTGGCCGATGCCGATGAAGGCGCGGTTTTGGTCGAAGTCGTTGCCTTGGACGTTGGAACCGAAATTGAAGAAAACTTCGTTCCAGAGGGCGATGTAGGTTTTGCCAGAGTCGGTCAGGGGAATGGAGGTGCGGAGCATGTAGCGGATGCGGTTTTCGTAGCGCCAGTTGGCGAGGTCGTAGTCGTCGCCAGCGGTGTTCTTGGTCATCTCACCGATCCAGCGTTGTTCGAGGCGGAGGCGTTGGGTCCAGTCGAGGCCGAGGAACTTGAAGTTGTGCTGGATTTGCTCCCAGGCGCGGTGTTCAGGGAACTCGGCGAGAGCGGGGTAGTCGCCATAGGGGTAGGTGCGGACGTAGGCCCAGCCGGCGCTGATGCTGATGGTGGGGCTGATTTGGTAGTTGATGCCGGGGCGGACGAGGAGTTGCTGCCATTCGTCACCGAGATCGGCGCGGCGATTCTGGACTTCGAGGTGAAGGCCCCAAGGGGTGTTGCCGAGGGGGTGATCGCCGACGTAGTTCAGCCAGAGGTTGGCGTTGGAGTCGGTCTTTTCGATTTCTGCGGGAAGGTTTCCTGAGAGGGTGATCAAAGCGATGAAAACGGCCAGTAGAGAAAAGGGGCGATGGGTTTTCATCTGGGTCGAGAGTGGATAGGGAAATGGTTAACGGAGCACGCGGGCTGCCTGAGGATGATTGGACACGGATTGGTGTTGTTCCAGTCCTGAGATGATGAGTTCGCGATTTTCAAGTTTCCAGTCCTGGACCATTTCCTCCAGCTTTTTCATGACGGAGTGATCGACCAACCTGGATTCGCTGAGGTCGACTGTGACCTTCGAATGATGAGTGAGGCCGAGCAAGCGTTTGCGAAGTGGGAGCCAGTTGCTGAAGACGGCGGCTTCTTTGACTCGGACCAAGGGTAGACCCTCGGAGCAGGTTTCAATATCGGCCTTGGGTTTGAGGAGACGTAGAGGATGAACGCCGCCAACGGCATGCATGATCATTTTGATGAGGATGCCGGCGGCGATGCCGATGAGAAGGTCGGTAGCGAGTGTCACGATCATGGTCGTGAGGAAGACGACGAGTTGCCCCTTACCCACTTCCCACATGTGGAAAAACTCTTTTGGGGAAGCGAGATTGTAGCCGGTAAAAACGAGCATGGCGGCGAGGGCGGCGAGAGGGATTTGATTGAGTAGAGCGGGGACAGTGGCAACAAGAGCCAAGAGGAACAAACCGTGCCAGAAATTTGACCAGCGTGTTTTGGCGCCATTGTTTTTATTGGCCGAAGAGCGAACGATTTCGGAGATCATGGGGAGGCCACCGATGCCGGAGGCGAGGGTATTGGCAATGCCGACGGCCATGAGGTCACGGTTCAGGTTTGTGCGCCGCTGATAAGGGTCGAGCAAATCAACTGCCTTGGCGCTGAGGAGTGATTCAAGGGTTCCGACCAGGGAGAACATGATGATCCACTTGATGCTTTCCATTGAGGTGATCACGGAGAAGTCGGGGTGGGTGATGGCGGTGAGCATGTTACCTGGAAGCTGGACGAGGTACTTGGGGCTGATCTCATACTGGTGTCCGGCCCAGGTGTAGAGGTGAGAGTGTGAGATGTCGAAAACCAGAGCGAGGGGGGTAGCGACGAGCAAAACGAGCATGGGGCCGGGAATGGCTTGGACCATTTTGTTTTTGATGAAGAGACGTCCGAAGAGGAGTGCTAGGCTGACCGCGCCGATCAGGGCGATCTCTGGATTCATGTTGGCAAAGCTATGCGGCAGTTCGGCGAGGAGTTCGAGTGGTTCCTTGGCGTGGGGGGCGACACCGAGGGCGACGTGGGCCTGCTTGGAAATGATGATGACACCGATGGCGGCAAGCATGCCATGGACGGCAGCGACGGGGAAGAACTCGCCCAAGGTGCCGAGTTTGAAGGCGCCGAACAAAATTTGGATGACACCGGAAACGACGCCAACAGCGATGGCTCGCTGATAACCTAGCATAGGGTCGCCCTCTCCAAGTCCTTGGACGGCACCAAGAACGATGACGATCATTCCTGCGGCGGGTCCTTTGATCGTGAGTTCGGAGTTGCTCAGGAAAGGGGTGACGAGACCTCCAAGAACGGCCGTGAAGATGCCTGCGATGGGTGGGAAGCCGGATGCGATGGAGATGCCGAGGCAAAGCGGCAGGGCGATGAGGAAGACGAGGAATCCTGAAATGAGATCTTGTTTCCAATGGGCTTTGAAGCCTGCGAGGTCGCCACGTGGGATGGGGCCGGAAGGTATGGCGAAGTGGGAGGGCGATTGAGACATATGGAGATGGAGTTCGAGTGACGCTGCAATGAACGCACACAAACCAGCACTGCTGATATCCCGTTGGGAGGGTAAAGTTTTATCGGAATCAAGGGGGGAGAACCCTGATTCTTTGGGGGTATCCCCTGGTTGCTGGAGACAAATGCCCCTTCAAAGGGGATGGTTTGAGGGAAGCGAGTGGAGTTAGGTAGCGGGGATGACAGATACACATGCAATCAATGGACACGGTCTTGCTGAGGACCCAAAGGTGCATCTGGTGCATTTGGTTGATCATGCGGCGCATTTGCTGCCGACGCAGGGGCCGATTGGAGTGTTTGTGCATCACAACACGTTGCATGCATTTCAGCATAAGATGTTTGATGAGGCGGTGGCTGAAGCCTCGAAGTTGTATGGAAGGCAGCCGTATTTGACGGAGGCGGCGTTTCGGGCGGAGCTCAAGCGCGGGCGGATTTTGCCGGCGGATGTGGAGGCGATCCTGGAGCGTGAAGAGGAAGGGGAGATCCTGCCGAACCGGCTTTCGCGGAGGCAGCTGCGTCGATTGCTGTTGGTGCCTGGACTGAGGGAGTTCGATGCACGAACGTTGCCCTGGTTGCTGGATGAGGGGGGATGGTTGGAGCGGTTTCGTGATGACTTGGGTTCGGAGGCGCGGCATGCGTTGATGCATGACCGGCCCGGCGCGCTCTGGAAGGCCTGTTTGGCAAAGGTTCCCCCGGGGAGCGCGACGGTTCCGGTGATTGATCGGCCACGGGATGCGGTCTTACTGGCGACGGGAGTGGACGTGGATGAGGTGGTGAATCCGGTTTTGATTCGGTTGTGCGGTGCCTTTTTGGATCAAGGGATCGCGTATTGGTCGATGCCGTTTCGGGAGGAGGGATTGCTGGCGGCGTCGCGGCGTTTGTTGTTGGCAAAGATGACGTTTTACCCGATGGGATTGGAAGGTTTGCACAAGGTCTTGAAGGACCATGAGAGCCGGAAGTTAAGCGCGGTCGAAGTGGTCATGGAGATGCTGGAGTGTTTGGATGTGCCGCGCGAGCGATGGGGCAAGGTGATTGAGGCGAAGTTGCTGACGTTGCCGGGTTGGGCGGGATTGATTCGAATGCTGGAGAACCAGCCGCATTTGGCGCCCCATGAGCGGCTGCCGTGTTCGTTGATGGAGTTTTTGGCGTTGCGATTGACGCTGGATGCGGCGGCGGTGATCAACGCGGTGAAGGGGCCTGAGTTGCTGAAGGAAATGAAGAATCATGTTGAGGATCCGGCGAAGGTGAGGCTGGGGGAGGTGGCGGAGTTGTTTGAGGTGGCTCAACTGGTTGGGCTGCCGAGCCATGAGTTGAGGGAGATGGGTCCGGAGATGTTTGAGCGGTTTATTGGCGAGGTGAAGGCGTGCAATGATTTGGAACGACGGCGGATTTTTCAGAAGGCGTATGAGAGGAGGCATGAGAGGCAAATTTTGATACCTCTGAGGAAGCACCGAGCGATGCCTCCGCTGCGGGTGAAAGGGGACAGGGTGGCGGCGCAGGTCTTTTTTTGCATCGATGAGCGTGAAGAGAGCATTCGGCGGCACCTTGAAGAAGTGGATCCCCTTGTTGAGACCTTTGGAGCTGCGGGATTTTTTGGGGTAGCCGTGGATTATTGCGGGTTGGATGATCCTCATGGGGTGGCACTGTGTCCGGTGGTGGTGACGCCAGGGCATGAGGTGACGGAGCAACCGGTGGCGGAGCATGCGCATTTGCATGATGTGAGGCAGTCGCGGCGAAGGATCTGGGCGAAGATGGCGCACGGAAATTTCATTTCGACGCGAACCATGATGCGGGGTTGGGTCAGCACGGTGACACTGGGTTTCTTTTCGATCTTCCCGTTGGCGTTTCGGGTTCTGAGTCCACTGACTTATGCCAAATTGATGAAGGCATTGAACAAACAGTTTTTGCCTGAGCCAAGGACGGAGTTGACGTTCATGCGAGACGACGCGGAGGGTTTAGCGGCGACTGAAGGGCTGTTGAGAGGTTTTAGTATCCAGGAAAAGGTGGATCGTGTGGCGGGTGTTCTCGGAGGTGCGGGACTGAGCAAGGGCATGGCGAGGCTGGTGGTGTTTTTGGGACATGGATCGACGAGTTTGAACAATCCATATGAGTCGGCGTATTGTTGCGGGGCGTGCGGTGGTTACAGTGGAGGTCCCAATGCGCGCTTGTTTGCGACGATGGCGAATCATCCGCAGGTGCGGGCGGGATTGAAGGAACGGGGGGTGCTGATTCCTGAGGATACGTGGTTTGTTGGGGGATATCACGACACATGCAGTGACGAGGTGGAGCTGTTTGATTTGGACCGAATGCCGGAGGATCACGCAGCTGACTTGGCGAGGTTGAAGAGTTCGCTGGACAAGGCTAGGGCGCGTAGTGCTCATGAGCGGACTCGGCGTTTTGCAACGGCGGGATGGATTGCTGACGCTGAGGGCGGGTTGCGGCATGTGCAGGAGCGTTCTGAGCATTTGGGTGAACCGCGGCCTGAGTATGGGCACTGCACGAATGCGGTGGCGATTGTTGGGCGGCGCGAGACGACACGGGGGTTGTTTTTGGATCGGCGGTCATTCCTGGTGTCTTATGATGCGGGTCAAGATCTGGAGAATCAGGCGCTGGCGAGGTTGTTGGGGGCGGTGATTCCGGTGTGCGGGGGAATCAGTCTGGAGTACTATTTTTCAACGGTCGATAACACGGGTTATGGCAGTGGAACCAAGCTGCCGCATAACATCACGGGCTTGATGGGAGTGATGAATGGGTATCAGGGAGATATCCTGACGGGCTTGCCTCTCCAGACGGTGGAGATTCATGAGCCGGTGAGGATTTTGTTTGTGGTGGAGACCACGCCTGAGCGTTTGATGTCGGTGGTCCGAGCGAACCCTGAGTTGACGGAATTTGTGGAGAATCGTTGGATTCGGATCTCGTGTTTGGATCCCGATGACGGAGAGATTCGGGTTTATCGTGGTCAAGGGGTGTTTGAGGTGCTGGAAGGAGAGGAGGAGCCGTTGCCGGTCGCGACTTCGTCGGTGGAGTGGTATCAAGGGCATCGCGAGCATTTGCCGTTAGCGCGCATTGACGGAAATCATCCCGTGCAGGTGGAGGTGAGGGTGGCGTGAGTTGGAGTGGGATTGTGAACTGTCCGTTTTTATTGGGGAACCAAATCGTATGAATGTTGAAACTTTAGCTGGATTGCTCGTGCTGGTGCCGGGAGTTGTGTTTTTGGGCTTGGCGGTCACTTGGTTGTTAGGTTGGAATGGGCAGGAGCGTATTCTGGCGAGGGTGACGATGATCACTTATTCGTTGCTGACGTTAGGAGTGGCGGCACTGACGGTGATTTTTTGGCAACGGGGATTGATGGTGCTGACGGTGTCGTTTGGGAACTGGTTTGAGGTGGGGCACTATGGGTTTCCGTTGGTGCTGTTGTTTGATCGACTGTCATTGCCGCTGGCTGGGGTGACGATTTTTTTGGTCGGCATCGTGGGGTCGTTCTCAGTGCGATATTTGCATCGGGACCCGGGTTACTTTCGATTCTTTTTGCTGCTGCATTTGTTTGGGTTTGGCGCGCTTTTGTTGTTTACGGCAGCGTCGTTGGATTTGTTGGTGGCGGGGTGGGAGTTGGTGGGGATCACGTCGGTGTTATTGATTGGTTTTTTCCAGCATCGAAAGGAGCCGGTGAGGAATGCGCTTCGAGTGTTTGGCACGTATCGGGTGGCGGATGTGTTCATGCTGACGGGCGTGTTTTTGACGCACCACTGGTTTGGCACCGGGCTATGGCAGGAGTTGTTTCCCGGGACTTGGCCGGATAATGGACATGCGCTGCATGGGGCCGGAGCGGGGGTGGTTTGTTTGCTTTTGATTCTGGCGGCGTGCGGGAAGTCGTCGCAGGGACCGTTTTCGGGTTGGTTGCCGCGGGCGATGGAGGGGCCGACGCCTTCGAGCGCGGTGTTTTACGGGGCGATTTCAGTGCATGCGGGGGCGTACCTTTTGCTGCGGATTCAGCCGTTGATCGCGGAGTCGTGGTTGGCGACGGGGTTTTTGATTTTTGTGGGGGTGACGACAGCGTTTTTGGCGACGCTGATTCACAGGACGTGCGCGGATGCGAAGACGTCGTTAGCGTATGCTTCGATGACTCAGTTGGGCATTATCTTCACGGAAGTGGGTATGGGATGGACGACATTGGCGCTGGTTCATACGGTGGGTCACGCGGTGGCGCGGACGGCGCAGTTTTTGAGGGCACCGTCGATGTTGCATGATTACCATCGGCTACATTCGGCCGCAGGGGGCAAGTTGGCGGAGACGGGTTCGCATTACGATTCCTTTGTGCCGAAACCGCTGCAGCATTGGATGTATACGCTGGGGGTTGAGAGAGGGTGCTATGATGCCCTGTTGGAGCGGTTCGTTTTGACGCCGGTTCGGTATCTGTCGAGTTTGATTGGACGGTTGGAGCCGGCGGACTGGGCAGAGAAGTGGCGGGCGAAGAAGGCGGAGCGCGAAGCGGGAGAGATTCGAGTGAACAAGTCAGGAAAGGATGAAGTGCATGTTTGAGCTGAATTTTCCATTTTTGTTGATTGGATTGGCGTCGACGCTTGTGGCGGCCTTGGCCTTGTGGCGGGTGCGCTCGGTGGAGGTGGCGAGATGGTGGGGGTGTGTGGCAGCGGGTTTCGCGGCGGTGATGTTTGCGATTGCCGGACGGGTGAGTGCGATGAGCGGGCACATGATGTGGGATCCCATGGCGACTGGATGGCTTGAGGTGGATGCGCTTGATGCGTTGCCGTTGGTGGTGTTTTCGCTGCTGACCTTGGTAACGCTGATGGTGGCGCCGAAGAGGGATTTGGGAGGGGCGAGCGTGGCGGGGATGTTGTTGATTTTGGTTGGGACATCGCTGGCGTATTCGGCTGGGACGCTGGCGGGGATGGTGGTGGGATGGTGGGTGACGTGTGCGCCGGGAATGATGGGGGCGTTTGGGCCGAGAAAGGATCGATTAGCGTTGGGGATTCAGGTGATGGGTTGTGTGGCGTTGACGGGTGCGGCGGCATTGACGGGATTTGGAGCGGCTGATTTTGAGAATTCTGAGGCGTTGGCGTTTGGGCTATTGATGTCGGCGGTCGCCTTGCGAAAGGGGATTTTTCCGGCGCATTCCTGGGTGTTGGATGCGTATGATCGGGGGCCGTTGTTGCCGAACGCGCTGCTTTTTAACGGGCATCTGGGAGCGATGATGCTGTTGCGGGCGGAGTCGACGCATTTGGCCGGGGCGGCGCAAAACATTCTGGAATGGGTCAGTCTGGGGGCTTTGGGGACGGCCTTGTTTGCTTCCGTGGCAGCGATTGCGCAAAGGCGGCCGCGTCGGATTCTGGCGCTGCTGACGGTGAGTCAGTCGGCCTTTATTCTGGCGGGGCTGGGAAGCCGGAATGTTGAGGGGATCACGGGGTCTTTGGTGCACTGGTTGGTCGTTGCGGTAGCGACGACGGGGTTGGTTTGTATCTTGCGCGCGGTGGAGGCGAGGCGTGCGGATGCGATGGCTGGTGATGATTATTTGGGATTGGCGGTGCGAGCGCCACGACTGGCGGTGTTTTTCCTGGTGTGTGGATTTGCGTTGGTCGGGCTGCCAGGAACATTGGGGTATTGCGCGGAAGATTTGCTATTCCATGGGGCGCTGGCGAGTCATCCGATCTTGGGGCTGTGCCTTTTGATAGCGACCGCGCTGAATGCGATTCACCTGGTGCGACTGTATTCGCAGTTGTTTTTGGGTCGTCGAATGGACGAGGTGCCGACGGTTCCTGATGCGATGTCGAGGGAGCGTTGGGCGCTTGCTGCGTGTGTGGTGTTTTTGGTGACGGCTGGAGTGATGCCGGGGAAGTTGGTGGGGTGGCGGGCTGCCTCGGCGGAGCGATTGATGGAAGCGTTCCAGGGCGCGGGCAAGGGGCATTGAGCTAGGTAAGAGGGTCCAGGTCGGGCTGTTCGAGGCGGATGGGGACTGTGACTGTCAAGGTGAGGCCTTTTTGGTTGCCTGAATCCAGGGTCAGGACGCCGCCGCACTCGCGGGCGCGGGCGCGCATGCCGATCAGGCCGAGGCTTTGGCGAGTGGGGACGGGTTGGGATGGGAGGCCGCGGCCGTTGTCCTGGATGCGAAAGTTTAGGTGCTTGCCTTGAGCGGTGAGGGTGATGAAGACTTCGGTGGCTTCAGCGTGGCGGGCGATATTGGTTAGGGCTTCCTGAGCGATGCGGAAGAGATGGGTTTCGAGTTCGCTGTGGAGGCGGTCTTGGAAACTGGATTCGTAGTTGACGGTGATTCGGGTGCGTTGGGCGAATTTTTCGGTGAGCCAGCGGAGGCCGGCGTCGAGGCCAAAGTCGTCCAGGATGACGGGGCGGAGAAGTTGGGAGAGTTCGCGGACGTTGGCGATGGCTTCGTCGACGAGATGGAGGTTATCAGCGCGCAGAGCTTCGGGATCTGAGACGCTTTTCCGGCTGATGTTGGCGCGAACGGCGGCGAGGGATTGGCCGAGTTCGTCATGGAGTTCGTGGGAGAAACGGCGGGCGGTTTCCTCCTGACTTTGGAGCATGTGCCAAGAGACGTGGTTGAGTTCGTCGGCTTGTGATTCGATGCGGTGAATGCTGTGCCGGACATAGGCGATGGTGCCGGCGGCGCAAAGAAGGGCGAGGATGAAACAGGCGCTGAGGAGGAGGGCGGATTCGCGGGAGAACTCCTGGAGTTGGAGGCCGATTTTTTGGTCGACTTGGGCCAGGTGCTCAGTGCTGTCGAGGATGAGGTCGTGGATGATTCGAACGACAGCGTCATGGCGGGAGAAGAGTTCGTCGAGGCGCTCCCGATTGAGAGGGCCGGGGGTGTCTTGATCCAGTGAGGTGCGAACTTGCCGGGTGAAGTTGCGAGTGGCTTCGGTGAGGTTTTGCCAGGGGATGGCCTGGGGCGTGGAGCTGGCTTCGGTGGCCAGGCGGGCGATGGTGCGGTCGGCTTGGTCGAGCGCGTCCAGCGGGATTTTTCGTTCGGTGATGTCGACGGTGCGGGCGAGACGGTGGAGGGCGAGAGCGAGGGCGTCTTCTTCGACCTGGGCTTCGTGGAGGAGGCGGGTGATAAGGATTTGTTCGCGGACGAGTTCTTCGGCGCTGGAGCGAATGTTGCGACCTTCGCGGACGGAGACGAGGCCTGCGGCGCCGAGTAGGAGCATGACGAGGCCAAAGCCTGTGATCAGGGCGATCAAGACGGCCCGACCTGTGAAGTGGTCGCGGAAGGTGGACCAGGAGGAGATGGGCATGGGAGGGTGGAGGGCGCGTTAGTCGATGAGGCCGTTGCGCATGGCGAAGCGGACGAGTTCACCGATGGAATGCAGATTGAGCTTTTCCATGATGCGACCGCGATGGGCTTCGACGGTGTAGACGCTGAGGTTGAGCGTGGTGGCGATCTCCTTGTTGGTCTTGCTTTCGGCGATCATTTGGAGGACTTCGCGCTCACGGGAGGAGAGGAGGTCGATGGGATTGGTGACGTGCTTGCGGTAGTCTTCGAGGACGGCGTCACTGACTTCGGGGCTGAGCCAACCTTTGCCGACGGCGACGGCGCGAACAGCGGCGAGGAAGTCCTGATGGCTGGAGTCTTTGAGGAGGTAACCGCGGGCGCCTGCACGGAGGATTTCGCGGACGTAGACGCTGTCCTTGTGCATGGATAGGGCGAGGATGCGGATTTTGGGGCAGGACTTTAGGATGCGGCGGGTGGCTTCGATGCCGTTGAGTTCGGGCATGGTGACGTCCATGACGATGACGTCGGGGAGAAGGGACTCGGCGAGTTCGAGGGCTTCGCGGCCGTTTGAGGCTTCACCGACCACTTTGAAATCCCATTCGGCTTCGAGGATGTGGCGGAAGCCATTGCGGACGACGGCGTGGTCGTCGGCGAGGAGGATGGAAGTGGTCGTTGCCGGAGAGGTAGCCATCGTGAAGAAAGGGTAGGACTCAGGGTGGGGAAGTCAAGCCGCTGACCCTGAGGAGAGGGACTCTAGACGGGTCAGGATTTGCTGCGCAAGCGCGCGGCCTGGGGGTGAAGGGAAACGGGTTTGAGGGACTGGAGGCCTTCGATGATGAGTTGGCGGTTTTTGAGTTGCCAGTCCTGGGCCATTTCCTGGAGCTTTTTGATGACGCTGTGGTCCACAAAGTGGGTAGCGGAGAGGTCCACGGTGACCTTTGGGTGGGAGGAGAGGGATCTCAGTTTGCGCCTAAGTCCGAGCCAATTGGTGAAGACGACGGCTTTTTGAACTTTGACGACGGGGTGGCCGGAGGATTCGTCGATGGAGGCCTCATGCCGAAAGAGGTTGGTGAAGGAGACCTTGCCGACGAACATGTGAAGGAAGATTTTCATGACGATGCCAGCGGCGACACCGATGAGGAGGTCGGTGGCGAGGGTGGCGAGGATGGTGGTGATGAAAACGGTGAGTTGGCCTCTACCGATCTCGAGCATCTTTTTGAATTCTTTGGGTGAGGAGAGGTTGTAGCCAGTGAAGACGAGCATGGCGGCCAAAGCGGGCAGGGGAATTTGGTTGAGGAGCTCTGGAACGCTGGCGACCATGATGAGGAGGAAGGTTCCGTGCCAGAAATTGGACCAGCGGGTACATGCGCCGTTGCTTCGGTTGGCGGAGGAGCGAACGATTTCGGAGATCATTGGGAGGCCACCGATGCAGGCAACGAGGGTATTGGCGGTGCCGACGGCGAAGACATCCCGGCTGAGGTCGGTGCGGCGCTGCCAGGGGTCGGTCAAGTCGATGGCTTTGGCGCTGAGGAGGGATTCGAGGCTGCCAATGAGGGCGAAGATGGTGATCCAGTAGAGGCCAGTGGTGGAGGCGATGTTTGAGAAGTCGGGGAAGGCGATGCCATCGAGCATGTTCAGGGGTAGGGAGACGAGGTAGGTGCTGTCGAGCTTGAGGTAGAGGCTCATGGGGATGCCATAGAGCAAGGCCCAGACGGGGCCGGGGATGAGTTGGACGAGCTTCAGTTTGAATAAGGGGCGGACGAAAAGGATGACGAGGCAACCGACGCCGACGATGGCGGCGCTGGGGTTGGTGTGGCTGAGGCTTTCCGGGATGCGTCCGATGAGTTCGAATGCCTCGCCATGCAGGTGGCGGGCTTTGATGGACTGTCCGAGCAGCATGACGTGGATCTGCTTGGAGATGATGATGATGCCGATGGAAGCGAGCATGCCATGAACGGCAGCGACGGGGAAGAATTCGGCCAGTTTGCCGAGCTTGAAGACGCCAAAAAGAATCTGGATGATGCCAGCGATGACGCCCACGGCCAACATGCTTCGGTAGCCGATCATGCCGGCTTGTTCGGCGCTCATGCCAGCGGAGACTTCCGGAGTGAATGCGGCGACTGTTCCAAAGACGGCTGCAATCATGCCGGCGGCGGGGCCTTTGATGGTCAATTCCGAGTTGCTTAAAAAAACCGTGAGCATGCCGCCGACGACAGCTGTGAAAATGCCTGCGATGGGGGGGCAGCCACTCGCCTTTGAGATGGCGAGGCACAGGGGCATAGCGATCAAGAAGACCAAGAAGCCGGAGAGGATATCCTTGCCAAAGCAGGCTTTGAATCCGGCGAAGTTACCGCGGGGGATGGGGCTTTGGAGTGCCGGATCGGGAGTGGTATCCAATGACATGGAGAGGGGCGGATTTAGACGGCCTTGCTGGCTTCAGAATTAGAGGGGTATGGGATGGACGGGGAGTTCGATCAAGTCGCTGAACTGCTACCCTAAGCTGATCTCTTGATGAAAGTCCACCGCGACTTGCGGCAAGCCTGAACGGGTGATGGTGGGCCGCTTCTGAAAAGCAGCGTGCTTTGCCGAATGGCCCTGCGCGTTTCGAGATGGCACCGGCCTTGTGACCGGGAACTTTCGAGATGTCGTGCGAGGATTTTCGAGGCTAGGTTTCGAAGTAGGTGTAACCGCGCATGCCGGCTTCGAAGGCGTCCATGATTTCGCGGCGTTCGCGGGCGGTGATGCGGTTGCTGTGGACGGCGCTTTCGGCGAGTTGGCGGAAGCGGCTGAGCATGTCTTTGGGCTCGTATTCGCAGTAGGTGAGGACTTCGGAGACGGTGTCGCCTTCGATTTCCTGGGTGTATTTGAGTTTGCCGTTCTCGATGCGGACGGAGACGACATTGGTGTCACCGAGGAGGTTGTGGAGGTCACCGAGGGTCTCTTGATAGGCACCGACGAGGAAGATGCCGACGACGTAGTCTTCGTTGGTGTTTTCGAAGTCGATGTCGTGGAGGGGAAGGCTGTGGTTGAGTTCGCCGGAGTGGGCGAACTTGTCGATTTTGCCATCGGAGTCGCAAGTGATGTCGGAGAGGACGGCGTTGCGGGTGGGTTTGTCTTTAAGGTGGTGGATGGGCATGACCGGGAAGATTTGGTCGATGGCCCAGAGGTCGGGGAGGCTTTGGAAGACGCTGAAGTTGCCGTAATAGTAGTCGGTCATGACCGTCCGGACGCGTTCCATTTGAGCACTGTCGACGCCCATGGCTTCCTGGCATTTGGCGACCCAGGAGAGGAGTTCCCAGTAGAGTTCCTCGCCTTGAGAGCGCTCGCGGAGGGAGACTTTGCCGTAGCTGAACTCGCTGCGGAGTTTGTCGCGGTAGTAGCAGGCGTCATTGTAGATTTCCTGGAGGCGATCCATGTCGGTGGAGGCTTTGAGGCCTTTGCCGTTGCGGGTGTCTTCCTGGAGTTCGTAGAGGTTGCGGACGAGGGGCGGGGCGTTTTCGGGGACGCTGACCTGGCGGTGGGGTTCGAAGCGGTTGACGTCGAGGATGTTGACGAGGAGGACGGAGTAGTAGGCGACGATGGCGCGGCCGGACTCGGTGATGATGTCGGGGTGGGGGACACCGGCTTCACCGGTGACTTCGGAGACGGCTTCGATGATGTCGGCGCAGTATTCCTGGGTGCCGTAGTTGCTGCTGGCTTCGGTGGTGCCTTTGAAGCCGTCGTAGCTGATGGCGAGACCGCCACCGAGGTCGAGGATGCCCATGCGAGCGCCTTCCTGGACGAGGCCGACGTAGACGCGGGTGGCTTCGGTGACGGCTTGGCGGATGGCGCGGATGTTGGGGATCTGGGAGCCTTGATGGTAGTGGAGCATGCGGAGGCAGTCGAGCATGCCTTCTTCACGAAGGTGGTCGACGACGTGCATGAGTTGGGAGATGTTCAGGCCGAAGACGGAGGAGTCACCGCCGGAGCCAGCCCAGTGGCCGGCGCTTTCGGTGGAGAGGCGGAAGCGGACGCCGAGGGTGGGGCGGACGCCCATTTTTTTGCAGCGCTCGAGGATGAGTTTGAGTTCGCTGGGCATTTCCAAGACCATGATGACTTGGAGGCCCATTTTTTGGGCGTACAGGGCGAGGTCGATGAACTCTTCGTCCTTGTAACCGTTGCAGACGATGTAGGCCTGCGGGTCGTGCATGTAGGAGAGAGCGGCGATGAGTTCGGGCTTGCTGCCGGCTTCGAGGCCGTAGTGGTATTTGCGGCCGTAGCGGGTGATTTCCTCGATGACTTCCTGTTGTTGATTGACCTTGATGGGGTAAACGCCGCGATAGACGCCCTGGTATTTGGCTTCTTTGATGGCGGCGTTGAAGCCTTCGTTGAGTTCATCGATGCGCCAGCGGAGGAGGTCGCCGAAGCGGAGGAGGACGGGGAGTTGGGTGCCGCGTTCGCGGAGGCCGCGGGCGACCTGGATGAGGCTGACGGGTTTGGTGGAGTTACCGTCTTTGAGGTTCACGACGACCTCGCCTTTGGCGTTTATGTCAAAGTAGCGATGGCCCCACTCGCGCACGCCATACATGTGGGCGCTTTCTTCGACGCTCCAAGGGGGGGCGGCGGCTTTCGAACGGGTGGTGGAGCGGGGGCGTTTTTCCATTGAGGTCAGGGGGCGGGGATGGGGCGCGCAGTATGCCTTTTATGGGGAGGGATGCAATGGGAATGAGAGGGGGGCGATGAAGGGAAGAAAAAACGCCCGCTGAACCGGGTGACGGCTCAGCGGGCGTTTGGGAGGGATCCGGATGAGAGGATTACGCGACGAGCGGGTGCAGGTTGTCTTTGCACCACTGGCCGTTTTGGAGGGTGACGCCATCGGGGTCTTCGACGGCGATGTGGGCTTCATCTTCGCAGATGATCCAGCCTTCGTAATTGCGTGCGACGAGCCACTCGGTGATTTTGTGGAAGTCGAGCTTGCCGGTGCCCATTTGCGCCCAAGGCTCCGGGCCGTTGCCGGAGTAGTCCTTGTAGTGAATGTGGTTTACGAGGTGCTGGAATTTGTTGAGGGTGGCGATGACGTCCATGCCGCCGCGGATGATGTGGCCAACGTCGGGGGTCCAGCCGGTGACTTTGGGGTCGAGGCTGGAGAGGACGACGTCATAGTCTTCCTGGGTGCGGACGAGGGAGGGTGGCGGGCTGTTGGGGTGGTAGGAGCACTTGAGGCCGGCGTCGTGGGCGCGCTTGGAGACGGCGTTGACGTTGCGGGCGACGTTGAGGCGGCGGCGCTGGAGGTCGTTGGTGCGGCCGCTGGGGAGGGTGACGGTGCCGAGCATGGCGCCGGGGAAGTGCTTCAAGAGGTCGATGGTGAAATCGGCGGCGGCGCGTTCGTTGGGTGCTTCTTCATCGCCATCCCAAGCGCAGACGAGGGCGAGGCCGGCGAGTTGGACGTTGTGCTCCTGGAGGGCGTCTTTGAGTCGGATGGGGTCGCAGAAGTCGCCGAGCCAGTATTTGCCGCAGCCGAGGGCGCTTTCGGAGATTTCGAGGACCATGGGCTCGATGCCGGTGAAGCCGGCCTGGCCCGCGATTTTGATCATGTGATCGAGTTTGTTGTCGTAGCCTTTGCCGGTGCCCTGCATGAACCAGGTGTAGACCTGTGAGCCGAATTGGATTTTTGCCATGGGTTGTTGGGGTGGATTGAGGTTAAGGAATGGTGACCCGTGTGAATTGGGGACTGAAGAAGAGCACAGGGGTGATTGTTTTGTCTAGAAAGAAAGTGGGGAATGCGGGAGGAATTGCGGGATAGGACACAAGTTGATGAAAGGCGTGGTACATTTGAACCGAGATCATGGCTTCTTGGGGTTGCGCCGGGTTCCGAGGGGGTGGTGGGTGTGGTAGTGGTCGAAGAGTGATAGGAACCACCAGCGGCCTTGGGGGTCTTGGAAGCAGCCGCAGGTTTGCCAGAGGAGGAGCTTGCCTTGTTTTTGGTCTTTGAAGTGGAGGGTGCACTCGACTTCGGGGATGGTGAGGACTTGGGACCAGATTTGGAAGGTGTAGGTGGCGGTGGTAGTGTCGGTGAGGAGGCCGAGGATGTATTTGTTTAGCTCGTCGTTTGTCCAGTCTTTGGAGGCGTAATGGACGGTGATGGTTTGGACTGAGTCACCGAGATGCTTGGTGAGGGTGCCTTGGTCGTGCGGGCCGGTTTTGGTTTGATTTTTGGCTTCTTTTGGGATGCCGCGAGTGGTGGGTTCGGGGTGTTTTGCGAACTCGATTTTGGGGTCTGCCGCGTGGGTGGCTGTGACGAACATGAGTGCGGCGAGTGTGGGTCTCATGTCGATTGGTGCTGGGTGATGGGAGAGGGCTTTTAGCGTTGTACTTTGGCGTCGGCGCCGGCGATGAGGGATTGGACTTCGGGGAGGGTGGCCATGCTGGTGTCGCCGGGGGTAGTCATGGCGAGGGCGCCGTGGGCGGCGCCGAGGTCAAGGGCTTGTTGGGGGTCGCCGGAGGTGAGGAGGCCGTGGATGAGGCCGGCGACGAAGCTGTCGCCTGCGCCGATGCGGTCGAGGATGTCGAAGCGGGGGTAGTTTCGGCTGCGGTAGAATTCGCCCTGATGCCAGGCGAGGGCGCCCCAGTCGTTGATGCTGGCGGTGTGGACGCGGCGGAGAGTGGCGGCGATCGTTTGCAGGTTGGGATACTCTTTGGCGAGTTGGGTCATGAGGGGGCGGAGGGCGGCGCACTCGTTGTGGAAGAGGTCGGCGGCGTGGGGATCGGCGGGGCCGGCTTTGGGTGGGGTGTCGGTGAGGACGCCGATCATGACGTCGACGTAGGGGGCGAGGCGGTGGTTGAGGTCTTGGGCGGCGGCGAACCCGCCGCGTTCCTGCCAGAGGGAGGGGCGGTAGTTGAGGTCGTAGGAGACGGTGATGCCGTGGCGTTTGGCGGCTTCGCAGGCTTCGATGGTGAGTTCGGCGGTGCTTTCGGAGAGGCCAGCGAAGATGCCGCCGGTGTGGAGCCATTTGCAGCCGGTGGCGGTGAAGAGGGTGTCCCAGTCGATGTCGCCGGGCTGCATCTGGGAGGCGGCGCTGTGGCCGCGGTCGACGCTGCCTTTGGCGCCGCGGACGCCGAAGCCGCGCTCGGTGAAGTTGATGGGGTTGCGGACGCGTTTGCCCATGCCGTCGTAGGGGACCCACTGGATGTGGGAGGTGTCGACGCCGCCCTGGAGGATGAGGTCTTCGATGAGGCGGCCGATTTCGTTGTCGGCGAGGGCGGTCAGAATGCCGGTGGGATGGCCGAAGCAGCGGCGGAGGCCGCGGGCGACGTTGTATTCGCCGCCGCCTTCCCAGGTGGTGAAGTGGCGGGAGGTGCGAATGCGGCCTTCACCGGGGTCGAGACGGAGGAGGACTTCACCGAGGGAGAGGAGATCGAGGGGCATGGTTGGGGGAATGGTGGCGAGGAGGTGGGGGGAGATCAATTGGAGATTGGGGGAGTGGGAGAGCTGGGCGGGGGCTTTTTTTGGACAGGATTAACAGGATTTTGGGGGATTAACCGGATTGGTGGGGTGACGGGATTTTTTGGGATGGGTGCGCTTTGCGTCGCTTTGGTTGGCTTGTGGGATTGAGGGGAGGCACGCTAAAGCGTGAACAACGTGCGGGGGATGCTGGGAGAGGGGCGCTGAGGGGTGGGCGGGCTGGGGAGGGTAAATAAGGGCTGGAAATGTGGTGGGTTTCGGCTGAGATAGGCGGCTTATGTGGGTTGAGAATGCTGCAAAAGGACGAAAGGGTCGCGTTTTGGCGATGGTGTGGGCGCTTGCCTGGGGCTGGGTGTGCTGTGGGGTGGTGGTGGCGCAAGAGAAGGGGAAGGGGTCTGAGGCGGCGCCGGTGGTGGCAGGGGCGGTGGAGGCGGTGAAGGAGGGGGTGAATTTTGAGCGGGATTTGAGTTTTGATCTGACGCCGGAGCAGATTGCGAGTTTCAAGGCGAAACTGCCGAAGGCGTACCAGAAGCTGTCCCAGCGGAAGCCGTTTCATGTGGTGGCGATGGGGGACTCGATTGTGGAGATGTTCGGGTATGACGAGGACGATCAGAATTGGATCAAGGGGTATCCGGCGCGGTTTGCGGAGCAGTTAGCGCGGCAGTTTTTTTACACGGGCGGGGTGCGGCTGATCAAGCCGTCGAAGGGTAAGGAGGAGAAGAACATGCCGCACCGGGGGAAGGAGATCACGCTGCGGAACCTGGGGCGCGGGGGGAAGCTGAGCATTCATGCGATGCAGGCGCTTTCGACGTATGGTTTGGAGACGCCGCCGGATTTGGTGCTGGTGAGTTTTGGGATTAATGATGCGACGCTGGGGCTGGACTTGGGGGTGTATGCGAAGGCGTTTCAGGATGTGGTGGCGACAGTGCGGGCGTCGGGCGGGGAAGTGATTTTGCTGGGTCCGACATTGATTGTGGGGGATCCGGCGGAGATGGAATTGGCGAAGACGCGGGCTTATTGCGATACGCTGAGGGAGGTGGCGGAGGATAGTGGGGCGTTTTTTGTGGATCTGGGGGATTTGACGAATCTGGTGAAGGTGCCGGAGGAGGCGCCGGGGCCGGCGGGGGTGTTTGCGAGTCTGGTGGAGAACTATCGGCGGTATTTTGATCACACGAAGGCGGTGGACTGGGTGCACCCGAGGCCTGCGCTGCATGAGAAACTGGGGCGGCAGATTTACCGGGAATTGATCGATGGGCGGACGGTGGTGCCGTGGGAATTGAGCAAGGGGGAAATCATGATGGTGGATGGGAAGACGATGGAGATGAAGGTGACGCTGAAAAACGGGGGCAAGGAGAAGGCGACGACGGTTGTTTTGCCGTTGGTGACGGCGGCGTGGAAGCCGACGGATGCGACGGCGGAGATGGAGTTGGCGCCCGGGGAGGTGAAGGAGCTGCTGATTCACTATGCGAGGCGGGATGAAGTCGGTGGGGCGAATCCGATGCCGAGTCATGAGCCGATGCTGCGCATGCCGCTGATGGTCAATATGGGGGAGTTGGTGCGGATCGAGGATGTGCGGGCGACGCTGAAGCCGGTGGTGCTGCTTTGGAAGGTGGAGACCCTATTCAACCAGGAGAAGGCGTATCTGCCGGCGAATCTGCTGTCGAATACGAGTGGGGCGGCGATTGCCGGGGTGTGGCAGGCGGCGTGGATGGGACAGGAGATAAAGGGGGAGTTCAAGCTGGAGGCGGGGGGGCAGATGGAGCTGCCTTTGAAGTTCAAGTTGCCGGATGCGCATGCGGGGCAGCCATTCAATCAGAAGACGGGATTGAGTGTGCTCATCACGGTGGACGGGAAGGTGCTGAGGTTTGATCGGGGGGTGGATTTGACGCAGAATTTCGGGCTGAAGGAGGCGGTGGCGATGCGGCCGAGCGATGCCAAGCAGTCGCCGATGACGCCAGAGCTGGGGGCGCGGGGGCGGTCGGTGACGCTGAAGGCGGATGCGGACAATGAGATGCTGTTTTTGACCTTTGATTTGAGGGGGGTGGATTTGAAGGATGATCCGAAGACGGGGATGAGCTGGGCGGCGACGGTGAATTTGGATGCGCGTTCGTATGGGAAGCGGTTGAACCGTGGGGTGACGGATACTTTGCGGATCAGTGGGAAGGCGGCGGATGGGCCGGCGACGGTGGGGTCGATCCCGCCATGGGCGTTTGGGACGGGGTATGCGGCGGTGTTTGATGAGGCGCAGGTGAAGGCGGTGGTTTCGAGCGGGAGTGAGGGGTCGAGGCGGCTGACGATCAGTCTGCCGCGGTCGTATTTGTATTTGCATGAGTGGGCGCTGGGGAACGGCAACAGTGAGTTGGGGATCAATGCGACGTTTTCATTTTGGCAGGAGCCAGTGCCGGGGGTGAGTGAAGGTGGATTTGGCGGGGATGGGCAGTACAACTTGTTGTTCAATCGGCATCGGGATGATGCGGAGGGATGCGCGGCACTGGAGTTGACGGCGGAGCCGACGCAGCGGTGGACGGTGTCGTTGTATTAAAATGAGAGCGCGGGGATCGAATCGGGCGTAAGAGAGCAAACATTTTATGGATCAAGACAGACCGGGAAAAAAGTTGTGGGATAAGGCGGCATGGCGTGACGCGGCTTTCTTCTGGAAGTATCTGAAGCCGCATCGTGGGGTGTTCATCGCGGCGATGATCGCGCTGGTGGCGACGGCGGGGATGATGCTGATGTTTTTTCGGGAGCTGGGAGATTGGATCGGGTATGCTTTGAATGGGGCGAAGGGGCAGGAGTTGATCGATCGGTCGAACCGGTCGGCGGTGTTTTTGGTGGGGTTGGTGGCGCTGCAGGCGTTCATTGCGTTTTGGCGGATTTTGCTGTTTGCGAAGGCTTCGGAGCGGGCGTTGGCGTCGCTGAGGCGGGAGACGTTCAGCCGGATCATTCGGCTGCCGATGGCGACGCTGGGAGCGCGGCGGGTGGGGGAGTTGGCGTCGCGTTTGGCGAATGATGTGGAGTCGATGCGGGAGACGCTGGTGGTGACAATTCCGCAGGCGATCCGGCATTCGGTGATTTTGGTGGGGGGGACGGTGGTGGTGTTCTTTTTGTCGGTGAAGCTGGCGCTGTTCATGATGGCGACGATTCCGGTGGTGCTGGTCTTAATTGCGGTGTTTGGGACGCGGATTCGGAAGCTGACGCGGAAGGCGCAGGATGATCTGGCGGCGTCGCAGGTGGTGGTGGATGAGAGTCTGCAGGGGATCATCAGTGTGAAGGCGTTTTGCAATGAGGCGTATGAGATTGCGCGGTATGACCGGCGATTGGGGAGTTATTTGGGGGCGGCGATCAAGGCGGCTTTGCCGAGGGCGTCGTTCATTGCGTTCATCATTTTTTGTTTCAGTGTGGCGCTGGTGGCGGTGACGTGGTTTGCGGCGAAGATGGTGGCGAGCGGGGAGATGGATCACCGGCGGTTGGCGAACTTTGGGATTTTTTCGGGGCTGATTGGCGCGTCGTTCATGCAGATGTCGGAGCTGATCACGCAGATTCAGCGGACGCTGGGGGCGACGGAGCGGGTGCGGGAGATTTTGGCGGATGAGTGCGAGGAGACGGCGTCGGATGCGGCGGTGGAGCGGTTGCACGGGGACATTGCGATGGAGGGGGTGTCGTTTTCGTATCCGACGCGGCCGGATGCGCTGGTGCTGCAGGATTTTAATTTGTCGATGAAGGCGGGGCAGCGGGTTGCGCTGGTGGGGCCGAGTGGGTCGGGGAAGACGACGACGGTTTCGCTTTTGTTCCGGTTTTATGAGCCGACGGCGGGGCGGATTTTGTTTGATGGGAAGCCGGCGGGTGAGATGCGGCTGCAGACGCTACGGAAGAATCTGGCGCTGGTGCCGCAGGAGGTGCTGCTGTTTGGGGACAGCATCCGGGAGAATATTGCGTATGGGCGTCCGGGGGCGAGCGATGAGGAGATTCGGGAGGCGGCGAGGCAGGCGAATGCGCATGAATTCATCGAGAAACTGCCGAACGGGTATGAGACGCAGGTGGGGGACCGGGGGACGCAGCTTTCGGGGGGGCAGCGGCAGCGGATTGCGATTGCGCGGGCGATTCTGGCGGACCCGGCGATTTTGATTTTGGATGAGGCGACGAGCAGTCTGGATGCGGAGAGTGAGCGGTTGGTGCAGGGGGCATTGGACAAGCTGATGGAGAATCGGACGTCGATCATCATTGCGCATCGGTTGTCGACGGTGCGGCGGTGTGACCAGATTTTGGTGCTGTCAGCGGGGACGGTGATTGAGCGGGGGACGCATGAGGAGCTGGTGGGGAATGCGGGGAGTTTGTATGCGACGTTGGCGCGGTTGCAGTTGGAGTAGGGGTTGCGGGAATTGGGGGGAGGCTCACACGAAGGCACTAAGCCTAAAAACGGAAATGGCTGAGGGCGAATCTGCCGCCGTCATTGGCCCCACAAGGCATCCCGCTTCTCGGGTGGCATCATCTTATCGATGCAACCGCTGCGAACCGGAAAGCCTAGTGGAACCAAGCACGACGCCATCTTCATCCCTTTCCATTCCCGTTTCCAGGCTAAGGCACGAAGGCGTGGGCGCGGCGAAAGCTTGGATGGCTGCAGTGGGGGTGTCTTGCGGAGCGGTGGCGGGTGGATTTTGGGGGTGAATGGGGATGATCTGGGGCTTGTCAGAGGGGAGGGATGGGGGGAAGGTGTGGGGATGAGTGACATTCCAGATGAGAAATCCCAGGAGGGATCGCCGCCTCCTCCGCCTTCGCCGGAGGAGGTGACGCGGAAGTTGGAGGATTTCATCAAGAACACGCTGGGTGGGCAGGTGCTGTTTACGCGGATGGATGGGAGCGGGATTTCGCAGCCGGGGAATGATGGGGGTGAGGAGGCTGTGGAGGTGGAGGAGGAGAAGGAGCCGAGTTTTGAGTTCAGCCATAAACCGAGGGACATTAAGGCTTATCTGGATCGGTTCGTGATTCGGCAGGATGAGGCGAAGAAGGTGCTGGCGACGGCGGTGTGCGATCACTACAATCATGCGCGGATGATGTCTGAGGCAAGGAGCCAGGGGCAGGTGCTGGAGTTTACGAAGCAGAATGTGTTGATCGCGGGTCCGACAGGGGTGGGGAAGACTTACTTGGTGAAGCACATTGCGGAGCTGATCGGGGTGCCGTTTGTGAAGGCGGATGCGACGAAGTTCAGTGAGACGGGTTATGTGGGGGGAGATGTGGATGATTTGGTGCGGGACTTGGTGGCGAAGGCGAATGGGGATCTGAAGTTGGCGGAGCATGGAATCATTTATTTGGATGAGATCGATAAGCTGGCGTCCGGCGGGGGTGAGCGGATGGGGCGGGATGTGAGCGGGCGGGGGGTGCAGACGGCGCTGTTGAAGCTGATGGAGGAGACGGAGGTGTCGCTGTATGCGCCGAATGACATGCGGTCGCAGATGCAGATGATGTTTGATTCGCGGAAGGGTCGGACAGGGCGGGAGGTGATCAACACGCGGAACATCCTTTTTATTGTTAGCGGCGCGTTTTCGGGGTTGGAGAAGATCATCAAGAAGCGGCAGAACACGGCGTCAATCGGGTTTGGTGCGGGGTCGGGATTGATTGAAGAAAGTGAAGAGGGGCTTTTGAAGGCGTCGGGGACGCGGGACTTCATTGACTATGGCTTTGAGGCGGAGTTCATCGGGCGGTTGCCGGTGCGGGTGGTGTGCGAGCCGTTGGATGCGGGGGATTTGTATCAGATCATGACGAGTTCGGAGGGGAGTCTGATCCGGCAATTTGAGCGTGAGTTTGCGGCGTATGGGATTCGGGCGACGTTTGAGGACGGGGCGTTGAAGTTGGTGGCGGAGAAAGCGGCGGAGGAGAAGACGGGGGCGCGAGGGTTGGTGACGGCGTGGGAGCGGATTTTGCGGGAGTTCAAGTTTGAGCTGCCAAGTTTGGGTCCGGTGGAATGGGTGGTGAGTGAGGCGGTGGTGAGGGATCCGGCGGCGGCTTTGGCGAGTTGTCTGGCGAAGGCGAAGACGGTGTCGATTGATCCGCGGAGTGAGGAGGTGGCGGCGTTTGCGCGGGGGTTTGCGCAGGAGCATGGGCAGCGGTTGGTGTTTGATGAGGAGGCAGTGGCGGCGTTGGTGGCGAGGGCGCAGCGGGAGGGCAAGGGAGTGGCGGAGTTGTGTGGACGGTTGTTTGAGAATTTTCCGTTTGGGTTGCGATTGGTGACGGGGGCGGAGGCCGGGGGTGTATTTGAAATGGGAGCGAAGGAGGTGGGGGATCCGGATCGGTTTTTGAGTGATTTGGTGGTGAAAAGTCATCGGCCAGCGGCGGCGGTGACGGTGACGGAGGAGGAGACGCGGGGGATCGAAGTGAGGGAGGAGGGGAATGAGGGTTAGAAAGGTGGTGGCGTTGGGGATTGGGCTGGCGGTGGCTGGCGGGTTGTTCGCGTTTGAGCGGGCGGGTTTGGGGGTGCCGCTGGAGCGGGGGGTGGAGTCGGTTTTGCGGTCGTGGTTGAAGGCGGATGCGCTGGTGGTGGTGCCTTGGTTGAAGCTGGGGTATGCGACGCTGGCGGCGGTGCTGGCGGCATGGTTTTGTTTGGATTTGCCGCATGCTTCACGCCGGGCGGGTTTTTTGCTGGGGCTGGCGTTTTTGACGCTGACACTGTGTCCGGTGCTGGGGCTGCGCGGGGTGTTGTTTGAGCCGTTTACGAGTTTGTTTGGGCTCTTGATTTCGGGGCTGGCGGCGATGGCGCTGGCGGGGGCGAGTGGGGAGCGGCGGCGGCATGAGTTGCGGCGGTTTTTTGTGGGGCGACTGGGCGAGGAGGGGTTTCGGGAGGTGCTGAAGGCGGGGGATGGGCGGCAGTTGACGGGGCGGCGGGAGGTGAGTGCGGTGACCTGCCAGATGCTGAATCATGCGGCGCTTTCGCGGGAGATGGAGGCGGAGGAGTTGGAAGATTTTTCGTCGAGTTTCTTGAAGGTGGTGGCGGAGTTTTTGGTATCGAAGGGGGGATACCTGGATGAGTGCGATGTGCATCGGGTGCGGGTGCTGTTCGGGTTTCCGAATGCGGATGAGAATCATGCGGTGTCGGCGGCGCGAGCGGCGCTGGAGTTGCGGCAGCGGGCGGGGAATCTGGTGCAGGAGTTGGAGCATCGCTGGCACAAGCGGGCGATGATCGGGGCGGCGATTAGCAGTGGGGAGGTGACGACCGGGTTGTTTGGGTTTCGGGAGTTTGAGTTTTTTAGCGCGGTCGGTGAGGCGCTGGATTTTGGGGAGCAGTTGTGTCTTTTGAATGGGGAGTATGGGAGTGTGCTGCTGGTGAGTTCGGAGACGCTGGCGGCGGCGCAGGACGGGCTGGAGGTGCGGCCTCTGGAGATGATTCGGCGTGGGGAGGGAGGCCGGATGGTGGAGATCTACGAGTTGCTGGCGTTGAAGCATGGTTTGACGGAGGAGGCGGCGGTGGCGAGGGATGCGTTCTGGCAGGGGATTATCCTGTTGAGGAAAGGGGATGCAGCGGGGGCGAGGAAGCAGTTTGCGAAGGCGGCGATGGAAGGGGTGTCGGATCCGACGCTGAGCTATTTTGAGGCGAAGGTTCGGGGCGCGGAGGAACGCGTGGTTGAGCGGGCGTCGGTCAAGCTTGAGAAAGAAGTGGAGGTCAAGCAGGATAAGGAAGTGGTGGCCAAACCGGAGAAGGTGGGGCGGGGGAAGAAGGCGAAGTCGTGAGGTGGGTTGGGGAGATGTTGATGGGAGTTTTTTATGGCGAACGCTGACTATCCGGGACCGATTTTGAAGTTGATCACGCTGCTGCGGGGGTTACCGGGATTGGGTCCGCGAAGTGCGGAGCGGATGGCGCTTTGGTTGATGGAGCAAGGGCCGTCACGAAGCGGGCCGTTGGCGCAGGCTTTGGGTGCGCTGGCGCATGAGGTGGCGGCGTGTGACGAGTGCGGGTTTTTTATTGAGCGGGCGCAGGCGTGTGAGTTGTGCGACGGGACGCGGCGGGATCGGAGTTTGATCTGTGTGGTGGAGCGGGCGGCGGATGTGTTGCGGTTGGAGCGGTCGGGGGCGTACAAGGGGCTTTATCATGTGTTGGGGGGGAAGTTGTCGCCTTTGGACAATGTGACGCCGGAGGATTTGAGGATTGAGGCGTTGCGGGTGCGGGTGGCGCAGGGGGCGGCGCGGGAGGTGATTTTGGCGGTGGGATCGGATGTGGAGGGGGAGGCGACGGCGGGGTATTTGGCGGATGTGTTGTCGGGGAGCGGGGTGGCGGTGAGTCGGTTGGCTCAGGGATTGCCGGCGGGTGGGGCGTTGGATCATGTGGATGAGTTGACGTTGTATCAGGCGATGAATGGGCGGCGGCCGTTGAGGTGAGGGGGATTTTTTTCGGGTGGAGAAAGTGGTTGAAGCATTTGGGGTTCTGCCGACGTTTCATTTCGATCGTTTTCCAACCCCATGACTACTGCCCCCTTGTTCCGTTTGTCCCTTTCGTTGGCGCTTTTTGGTGCCGCAGTGCAGGCCAATGACTGGCCATCCTGGCGGGGACCATTGCAGACGGGGGTGAGTTTGGAGCATTATGAGGGTGCGGCGGGCAAGGTGGATGAGACGCCGGTGTGGACGCATGAAACGCGCAGCCGGGGTTGTCCGGTGGTGTTTGATGGTCGGGTGTTTAGTTTTGGGTATAAGGGCGAAAAAGAGGAGTTGATCGAGTTGCTGACCTGTCTGGACGAGAAGACGGGCACGAAACTTTGGGAGGTGGAGATCAAGGACTTCATTTCGGACACGGTGTACAATCGGTATGCGATCGGGTCGGCGACGGTGGATCCTGAGACGCGGTTGGTTTATGTGATCACGGCGTATGGGGTATTTGGGTGTTGGGACCTGGATGGAAAAGAGATTTTCCGGCACTCGATGATGGAAGATTTCGGGCGTTTGACGTTTCCGAACTCGAAGGTGGGATGTGTGGCGATTGAGGGGGACTTGGTGATTGTGCGGGGGATTACGGCGAACTGGGGAGCGGATGGCCCTGCGGCGGATCGGTTTTACGGGTTCGACAAGAAGACGGGAGAGATGGTGTGGTCGTGCACGCCGGGGACGATTCCACCGACGGACAGTTCGTTTTCGACACCGTATTTTGAGACTCGCGACGGGCAGCGGGTGTTTTATGCGACGACGGGTTGCGGAAACATTGTGTGCATCAATGCGCGGAACGGGAAGCCGTTGTGGCGGTTCAAGGCTTGCAAGGTGGGGATCAATGCTTCGGTGCTGATTCACAATGGGGACAAGCTGATTTCGATTCACGGGGATGAGAACGTGGACACGACGGAGCGTGGCCGGATGATTGCGGTGAAATTGCCGGAGAAGTTTGGCAAGGAGCAGATCATGGTGGACCCTGAGGTGATGGGGGGACTGGAGCCGTGGAAGGCGCAGGAATTGTGGCGGAATGATCTGGGCGCGGCGTCGAGTTCGCCGGTGTTGGTGGGAGACAAGGTTTATCAGATCACCGACGGGGGAGCGGTGCAGGCGGTGAACGTAATGACGGGAGCGCTTGAGTGGACGGCGAAGGTTTCCAACGGGAACACGCACTCCAGTTTGGTTTATGCGGATGGTTACCTGTATGCGCCGCTGATGGAAGGGAAGCTGTTTGTGCTGAAGGCGGAGAACGGCGAGGTGGTGCAGAGTTTGCAGTTGAAAGGGAATTGCATTGGAGCCGCGATGGTGGTGAACGGGCATGTTTTGGTGCACACGACGGAGAGCCTTTATCGCTTTAAGATTCAGCACACGGGGATGAAGGTGGATGCGGCACCGGTGGCAAATATTCCGGCAGCGGGTGCTCCGGCGGCGTTGCAGGTGATTCCGGCGGAGTTTGTGGTGTTCCCTGGTGAGAAGAAGGCTTTCCGGATTCGGAGTGTGGATGCGGTTGGGATGCCGATTGCGGAGGTCAAGGGCGCGAAGATTGAAACGTTCATTCCGCCGACGGCGAAGGTGAAAGCGACGATGGACGCGACGATCAGCGAAGCGGGTGAAGTGGTGGCGAATGTCAAGCCTTCGGCTGGGGCGTTCAAGGCGACGGCGGACGGGATCAGCGGAACATTCCGGGGCCGGTTGCTGATGAAGCCGCCATTCAAGCAGGATTTCAATGCGTTTGAGTTGAACGAGACGCAGCCGGATGAGGGGGTGAAGTTTGCTTATCCGCCGCTGGCTTGGAATGGTGCGCGGTTCAAGTTCGATGTGCGTGAGCTGGATGGGGAGAAGGTGTTTGCGAAGACGTTCGACAAGTTGATTTTTCAGCGTGCAACAGTGTTCCTTGGGACAGCGGACATGAAGGATTACACGCTGCAAGCGGACGTGATGACGGATGGGAATCGCCGGGTGAAGTCGGACGTGGGATTGATCAATCAGCGGTATGCGATTGTGTTGAAGGGGAACGCGAACCAGTTGGAGATCAGCTCGAACTTTGAACGATTTGTGCGGTTTGTGCCGATGAAGATTGAGCCGAAGAAATGGTATACGCTGAAGACTTCGGTGAAAGACAATGGTGGTGGCAAGGGGGTGGTGTATGCCAAGGTGTGGGAGAAGGGGCAAGCGGAGCCGGAGGCTTGGACGCTGGAGGCGCCGACTGATATTGTGCATCAATCGGGATCGCCCGGGATTTTTGGATTCACGCCGCAAAACCAGCAGCGTGTTTATCTGGACAACCTGTCAGTCACGCCGAATCCGTAACGTTTCTCTCATACTTACCCGCCTTTTGAATCGAATTATTATGACTATGTTTACCTCGAAAAAAGTTGCATTGGCCGCTGTGTTGGCTGCCTCGTCCGTTTGTGTTCAGGCTGCTGACTGGCCGACTTGGGGCGGGACTCCGGCGCGGAACATGATCTCGGAAGAGAAGGGTTTGCCTGTGGAGTTGGAGCCAGGGAAGAAGAAGGCGGGTTCGGATGAGATTGATTTGGCGACGACGAAGAATGTGGCGTGGGTGGCGAAGTTGGGTGGGCAGAGTTATGGCACGCCGAGCATTGCGGGTGGGAAGGTTTTTGTGGGAACGAACAATGAGTTTCCGCGCGATGAAAAGCACATTGGTGACCGTGGGGTGGTGATGTCGTTCGACGAATACACCGGGAAGTTTTTGTGGCAGCTTTGCTCGCCGAAGCTGGGTGCGGGGAAGGTGTCGGACTGGGAGTTTTTGGGGATGTGCTCGGCGCCGACGATTGTGGGCAATCGGGGCTATGTGATCACGAACCGGTGCGAAGTGCTTTGTCTGGACGTCAATGGATTGGCGGACGGCAATCAGGGGATGACGGATGAGGCGAAGTATTTGGCTTCACCAGGGAAAGACGGGACGATCAAGCCGGTGGAACCGGGTGAGAAGGATGCGGATGTGATCTGGGTGTATGACCTGCGCAAGGAGTTGGGGGTGTTTCCTCACAACATCGCTTCCAGCTATGCGCTGGTGGTGGATGGGAAGGTGTATGTTTCGACTTCAAACGGGGTTGACTACAGCCACATCAACATTCCGGCTCCGACAGCACCGAGTTTTGTTTGTTTGGATGCTGAGACGGGTGAGTATGAAGCTGAGATGGCGCCGGTGGTGAGTGAGCGGGTGCTGCATTGTTCCTGGTCATCGCCCGGTTACGGGATGGTAGGTGACAAGCCGATGGTGTTTTTTGCGGCGGGAGACGGCTTTGCTTACGGGTTGGGTGCGGCGGCGGAGAAGGAGAAGATTGATGACGATATTTACGAGTTGCCGATCAAGTGGACGTATGACGCGAATCCGCCGGAGTATCGGAAGAACGAGGCGGGGGAGAAGATGAAGTATGCGGAGTTTGACGGGCCGAGTGAGTGCATTGCGACGCCGGTGTATCATGACGGGTTGCTGTATGTGGCGATCGGTCAGGACCCTGAGCATGGTGAAGGGGTGGGGATGCTGTCCTGCATTGATCCTTCGAAAGCGGACGGCGACATTACGGGCAAGGCGCTGTGGACGTTCAAGGACATCGAGCGGAGCATCAGCACTCCAGCGGTGAAGGACGGGCTGCTTTACACGGCGGACTACACGGGGCGGGTGTTCTGCCTGGATGCAAAGACGGGCAAGGAGTATTGGAGGCATGACACGCTGGGTCACATCTGGGCGAACCCGCTGCTGGCGGATGGCAAGATTTACATCGGGAATGAAGAGGGTGAGTTGTTCATTCTGGCTGAGGGCAAGGAGAAGAAGTTGCTGGGGCAGGTTGAGTTTTCGGCGCCATTGAAGGGATCTGTGGTGGCGGCGAACGGGGCGTTGTTCATTGCGACGGAGACTCACTTGTATTGCTTCAAGGAAGGGGCGAAGCCGGTGGCGGAGTAGAGATAGAGGTTTTGAAGGGGCCCGGATGCTTTTTGCATCCGGGCCTTTTTTTTGAATGGATTGGATCTCGACACTCCACCTTCAAAGTTACGCTTGAGTTGGTGTCTAGCGGAACCCTTTGGGCAGTTTTTTCGTGGTTAGACCGGCTCTCGAAATTCTTGTCACCTTGCCCGGCGGCGGAGCGGCCTCATTGGTAGTGTCAGCCGCTCGCCCGCTATTGGTTTAATAGCGGGCTGCGCGACTTCCTTGCCTCTGAGGCAGCTGCGCTCGCCAGATCAAAATGACAATCTTTTCGAGAACCGGTCTATGCTTCCGATGCAGGCACGGGCTTTGCAGCGTTTTTGCAACGAAGTTCGTGAATCTTCCTGGCTAGATGGTCATGGAGGAGTAGCCGCCGTCGACGACTAGTTCGTGGCCGTTGATGAAGGAGCTGGCGCCGTTGGCGGCGAGGAGGAGGGCGGCGCCGATGAGTTCGTTGGAGTTGCCGAAGCGCGCGGCGGGGGTGTGGCGCATGATGGAGGCGACGCGGTCTTCGGTGAGGACTTTGCGATTTTGTTCGGCGGGGAAGAAGCCGGGGACGAGGGTGTTGACGCGGATGCCGATGGGGGCCCATTCACGGGCGAGATTTTTGCTGAGGTTGTGAACGGCTGCCTTTGACATGGAGTAGGTGAAGACGCGGCTGAGCGGGGTGAGGCCGGACATGGAGCCGAGGTTGATGATGGAGGCGGCGACTTTGTTTTTGACGAAGTAGCGACCGAAGACCTGGCAGGCGAGGACGACGGCTTTCGCGTTGATGTTCATGATGCGGTCGTACTCTTCCTCGGTGATGTCGAGGAAGGGGGTGGGGGAGTTGACGCCAGCTCCGTTGACGAGGATGTCGCACTGGCCGGAGCGTTCGATGACTTGATCGAGGAGGAGTTGGAGGTCGGTGGCTTTGGAGGCGTCGGCGGCGACGAAGTAGCCGGTGCCGCCGGCGCTGTGGATGGCGTCGAGGCGTTTTTCGGCTTTGGCGGGGTCGCGTCCGACGAGGACGACTTCGGCTCCGGCGGAGGCGTAGCCTTCGGCGATGGCGCCGCAGAGTTCACCGGTGCCGCCGATGACGACGGCGGTTTTGCCTTGGAGGGAGAAGAGTTCGAAAATAGAAGACATGGGGATTTTTGACAGGATTGACAGGATTGGGGGGAGGACTGGAAAGGTGCGTGGTGCAAGCCAGCGGCTTGCACCACGCGAGGGCGAGTTAGATGAGTTTCCAGTCGCCTCGGAAGGGGCGGCCGAGGAGTTTGGTGGCTTCGGGGTCGTTGAGGATTTCCTCTTTTACTGGATCCCATTTGATGGGGCGGTTCAGCATCAAGGCGATGAGGGAGAGGTGGCCCGGGATGGCGCTGCGGTGAGCGGTTTCGACGGGGGTGACGGTGGGCTTGCGGGATTTGACGCAGTCGAGGAAATTGCGGTGGTGGCCGGGGGTTTCGTAGAGGCGCGTTTTGATGATGTCGTCGCCGAGTTTGGGGAAGGTGGCGGCTTCGACGACTTTGTCGCCTTCGCGTTTTTTGATCACCTTCTTAAACTCGGGGATGGAGCAGTCGTAGGAGCCGCGGTTGACGTGGAGCCAGCCTTTTTCGCCGATCCATTTGGTGCCGAGTTGGATGTCCGGGTGGCCGCCGGCGATGACCATGGTGATGTCTCCGGCGTAGGAGGCTTCGGTGCGGTATTTGGTGGCGGTGTTCCAGATGTCGGTGCGGGGTGGCATGTCGACCTGGATGGGGCGGACTTCGGAGGGGCCGCTGCTGTCCATGTCGAGACCCCAGTGGGCGATGTCGCCGTGGTGGCCGATCCAGTCGAGGAGTTGGCCGCCGCCGATGTTGTAGTTCCAGCGCCAGTTTTTGTGGACGCGAGCTTCGATGTAGGGCTCCATTTGGGAGGGGCCGATCCACATTTCGTAGTCGAGGTGGGCGGGAGGTTCGGTGATTTGAGTTTTGTCGCCGGTTTTAGCGAAGTCGTTGTGGCCGGCGGGGAGTCCGACTTCGACGCGGGTGATTTTGCCGAGGAGGCCGTTGCGGACGATTTCGGCGCCGATGCGGAAGTTGTCTTCGCTGCGCTGCCAGGAACCGGTCTGCCAGATGCGCTGGTGTTTTTGGACGGCGGCGACGATGGCTTGTTGTTCGGTGATGGTGCGGGCGAGGGGTTTTTCGCCGTAGATGTCTTTGCCATTTTTGGCGGCTTCAACGGAGACGACGCCGTGCCAGTTGTCGGGGATGGCGAGCATGACGGTGTCGATGTCTTTAGCGGCCATCATTTCGCGATAGTCGTGGTAGGAGCGGCAGTCGGTGTTTTTGTAGTAGCCGTTGATGGTCTTGAGGGCGGACTCGAGGTGTTGTTTGTCGATGTCACAGGCGGCGACGATTTGGCAGTCGGATTCGGCGAGGAATTTGTTGGTGTTGCCGGGGCCCATCATGCCCCAGCCGACGACGCCCATGGTGATGCGATTGGAGGGGGCGTTTTGGCCGAAGACGGAGGCGGGGACAATGGTGGGGAAGCCGATGGCGGCGGCGGTGCGTCCGAGGAACTGGCGGCGTGAGGAGGTGAGAGGGTGGCGTTTCATGGTGGTGATGAGATGGGGTAAGGCGTGGGCTCGACAAGGTTGGGCCGAATTTGGCATTTTGCAGGGAAGTTGCGCTGGCGTCAAAGGTTTCCGCTAGCGTGGGGCGGCGTGCGGTGGTAACCGATGGGCCATGGTGAAGGAACTTTTTGATCTCTCGGGGAAGGTGGCGCTGGTCACTGGAGGCAGCAAAGGGCTGGGGAAGGCGATGGCGCGTGGCTTGGCGGAGGCGGGGGCGGATGTGATGATTGCGAGTCGGAGCGAGGGGGAGCTCAAGAAGGCGGCGGATGAGATTGGGGAAGGGTTGGGGGTGCGAGTGATTTATCGGGTGACGGACATGGGGGTTCGCGGTGAGGTGGTGGCGCTGGCGGAGGAGACGTGCGCGAGGCTGGGGAAGGTGGATATCTTGATTAACAATGCGGGGAGCAATCAGCCGCAGGCGATCGACGAGGTGACGGATGAGGCTTGGGATCGGATCCTTGAGTTGAATCTGACGAGCTGCATGAGTTTGTCGCGGGCGGTGGTGCCGGGGATGAAGCAGCGCGGGTGGGGGAGGATCATTCACATATCGTCGGTGCTGGGCGTGGGGTCGAAGGAGAAGCGGAATGCGTATTCGGCGACGAAGGCGGGGTTGATTGGATTGACGAAGGCGAGTGCGCTGGACCTGGGGCCGTACAACATCACGGTGAATTGTTTGTGTCCGGGGCCGTTTTTGACGGACTTGCCGATGAGTCTGCTGAGTGAGGTGGAGAAGCAGGCGTTTGCGAACCGGACGGCGTTGAATCGGTGGGGGCAGACGAAGGAGTTGGTGGGGCCGGCGTTGATGCTGGCGAGTGATGCGGGGAGTTACATCACGGGGGAGGCGCTGCTGGTGGATGGGGGCGCGTTTGCGCGGGCGCTTTAGGCCTGGGGTCAGTTTGCGAGTTCGTCGCCGAGGCGGCGGTCGTGTTGGAGGTAGTTGGTGACGTAGTCGCGGACGGAGTCGGTGAGAGGTGTGAGGGCGTCGGCGTAGCCGGATTGGCGGAGGCGGGCGATGTCGGCGCAGGTGAAGTATTGGTATTTTTCGCGGAGGGTTTCTGGCATGTCGATGAAGTCGATGGCGGGAGCGCGACCGAGGGCGGCGAAGATGGCGTTGGCGAGGTCGACCCAGGTTTGGGCGGTGCCGGAGCCGAGGTTGTAGAGGCCGGCGGCGAGTGGGGCCTGGGCGAGTTGGAGGGTCATGCGGACGGCGTCTTTGACGTAGAGGAAGTCGCGTTTTTGTTCGCCGTCGCGGTAATCGGGGCGATGGGATTTGAAGAGGCTGAGGCGGCCGGTGGAGGTGATTTGGCCGAAGGCTTTGTGGACGACGCTGCGCATGTCGGCCTTGTGGTCTTCGTTGGGGCCGAAGACGTTGAAGTATTTGAGGCCGACGATGCGGCGGAGCCAGCCCTGGCGTTTGGCGTGGAGGTCGAAGAGGTGCTTCGAGTAGCCGTACATGTTGAGGGGGCGGAGGCGTTGAATATCGTCGTTGGTGTCGTCCATGCCGAGGGAGCCGTCGCCGTAGGTGGCGGCGGAGGAGGCGTAGACGAAGCGGGCGCGCTGGGCCATGGCCCACTGGCAGAGTTGGCGGGTGTAGTCGAAGTTGTTGCGCATCAAGAAGTCGCTGTCCTTCTCGGTGGTGGCGGAGCAGGCGCCGAGGTGGAGGACGACGTCGAAGCGGCCGAGGGCGTCGGGGTTGGTGGTGATTTTGTTCAGGAGGTCGATGCCGTCGATGTAGTCGGCGAACTTGAGGGGGACGAGATTGCGCCATTTTTCATCGGTGCCGAGGCGGTCGGCGATGACGATGTTTTCGGAGCCGCGGCGGTTGAGTTCCCAGGCGAGGGCGGAGCCGATGAAACCGGCGCCACCGGTGATGAGGATGCGGCTGTCGTGGGATTTGAGCATGGTGAAAAGGGGGGGTTAGAGGGAGGCGTGGTGGATGGCGTCGAGGTCGAGGCCGAGGAATTGGCGGGCCTGGTCTTCGGCTTGTTGGGAGAGGTCGGTGAGGTGGATGTGGAGTGTAGGCGGAGTGTCCGAGTTGGAGGCGAGGAGCTGGTGAGCGGCGAGTTCGTTGCGGACGTGGGAGGCGCAGGTGGAGGCGGAGTCGATGAGGCGGACTTTGTCGCCGACGAGTTCCTGGAGGACGGGGATGAGAAGGGGGTAGTGGGTGCAGCCGAGGAGGAGGGTGTCGATGTTGCGTTGCAGCATCGGCTGGAGGTACTCTTTGAGGACGAGTTTGAGGGCGGGGTGATCGAGCCAGCCTTGCTCGACGAAGGGGACGAGGAGGGGGGTGGCGCGGGCGTGGATTTGGAGGTCGGGTCGGCGAAGAGCGAGGTGGTGCTGGTAGGCGTGGCTCTTGATGGTGCCCTCAGTGCCGATGATGCCGACGCGCTGGCAGTTGGGGGAGGCGAGGGTGGCGGCGATGCCGGGTTCGAGGACGCCGAAGATGGGGATGCGGAAGGTGGCGCGGAGGGCGTCGAGAGCGTGGGCGGTGGCGGTGTTGCAGGCGACGACGACGGCTTTGACGCCCTTATTGATCAGGAACTGGGTGTCTTCGAGGGCGAAGCGGCGGATGGTTTCGGGGGACTTGGAGCCGTAGGGGACGCGGGCGGTGTCGCCGAGGTAGATGATGGATTCGTGGGGGAGGAGTTGGCGGAGGGCGCGGACGACGGTGAGGCCGCCAACGCCGGAGTCGAAGACGCCGAGGGGGGCGGCTTTGCCGCCGGAGATGGGAGATGGGAGATGGGAGATGGGGGAGGGCAAGGGGGACTTCGGATTGCGGATTGCGGATTTCGGAATGTGGATTTCGGAATGTGGATTTCGGAATGTGAGTTGGGGAGTTAGGAGCGTTGGGAGAGGGAGACTAGGATGGCTTTTTGGGCGTGGAGGCGGTTTTCGGCTTGGTCGAAGATGGTTTGAGCGTGGGCTTCCATGACTTCGTTGGTGATTTCTTTGCCGCGATAGGCGGGGAGGCAGTGCATGACGAGGGCGCCGGGTTTGGCGTGGGTCATGAGGGTGTCGTTGATTTGCCAGGGGCGGAGGATTTCGATGCGCTCGGCGGCCTCCTCTTCTTTGCCCATGCTGACCCAGACGTCGGTGTAGATGGCGTCGGCATCTGTCACAGCGGCGATGGGATCGTCGGTGATGGTGAGGTTGGATTGGTCCGGGAGGGTGGCGAGGAAGCTGGCGGCGGGTTGGAATGCTTTGGGGGCGCCGATGACGATGTGGAAGCCGCCGCGGACGGCGGCCCAGATCCAGGAGCGGGCGACGTTGCAGTCGCCATCGCCCATGAAGACGACGCGTTTGTTTTTCCAGGAGCCGAGGCGTTCCTGAATGGTGAGGAGGTCGGCGAGGATTTGACAGGGGTGTTCGTCATCGGTGAGGGCGTTGACGGTGGGGATGCAGGAGTAATGGGCGAAGTCGACGACGTCCTGCTGGGCGAAGGTGCGGATGACGGCGCCGTGGATCATCCGGCCGAGGACGCGAGCGGTGTCTTTGATGGGTTCACCACGGCCGAGTTGGATATCGGCCCCGGAGAGGAACATGGGGGTGCCGCCGAGTTCGCGGATGCCGACTTCGAAGCTGACGCGGGTGCGGGTGGAGGACTTGGTGAAGATGAGGGCCCACTGCTGACCGGCGAGGACTTGGGGGGAGGTGGTGCGATCCTTTTTCAGGGTGGCACCGAGGTTGACGAGGGATTCGATTTGCTGGCCGGTGAGGGCTTCGATGGAGAGGAGGTGGTCCATGAGGGGGGCGGGCTTTTTTTTGGACAGGATTTACAGGATTTTTTTGGATTAACAGGATTCCTTATTTGGGAGGATTTTTGATTTATGGGATGATTGGAGGATCCTGTTGAGGGTGTTGTGGAAGATTTGGAGGGCTTCGGAGGCGTGCGCTTCGGTGAGGTTCATGGGGGGGAGCCAGCGGACGACTTTGGGGCCGGCGGGGACGACGAGGAGGCCGTCTTGGATGAGTTGGGCAGCGAGCCAGATGGAGGCGGGTTTGCCGGAGGCTTGGACGGCGGGGAGGGCATTGAGTTGGGCTTCGTCGAGTTCGAAGCCGATCATCATGCCGAAGGCGCGGATGTCCGTGATGAGGGGGTGTTTCCAGGCGGCGACTTCGCCTGCGATGCGTTTGCCGAGGGCGGCGGAGTGGGAGGCGAGGTGGTCGCGTTTGATGACACCGAGGGTGACGAGTCCGGCGGCGCAGGCGAGGGGGCTGCCGCCGTAGGTGGTGCCGTGGGTGCCGGGTCCGAGGAGGTGGATCAGATTGCGGATGGGGGATTGCGGATTGCGGACTTCGGCATCGCGCACCCAGAAGGCGCCGAGGGGGAAGCCGGAGCCGATGGATTTGGCCCAACTGATGGCGGAGGGTTGGATTTCATCGCCGGGGACGATGCTGCGCCAGCCGCAGGTGTCGCCGGTGCGACCGAAGCCGCATTGGACTTCGTCGAGGAGGAGGAGGAGGTCGTGCTGGTCGCAGAGGGACTGGACGGCGCGGAGGAACTCGGGAGTGGCGGGGTGGACGCCGCTTTCTCCCTGGATGGGTTCGAGCATGATGGCGACGGTGCGCTCGGTGATGGCGGAGCGGAGGGCGTCGATGTCGTTGAAGGCGGAGTAGACGAAGCCTGGGACGATGGGGCCGAAGCCACCGTGGATTTTTTCCTGGGCGGTGGCGCTCATGGCGCCGAAGGTACGGCCATGGAAGCTGCCTGAGAAGGTGATGATCTCGTAGCGGGGGGAGCCGTCGGGGAGAGGAGTGTTGACGCCGTATTTGCGGGCGAGTTTGATCATGCCTTCGTTGGCTTCGGCGCCGCTGTTAGAGAAGAAGCAGCGGCCGGGGATGTGGACGAAATCTTCGACGATGAGGCGGGCGAGTTGGGCCTGCTGTTTGATGCAGTACCAGTTGGAGACGTGGATGAGTGTGCGGGCCTGGTGGGCGATGGCGTCGGCGACTTCGGGGTGGGCGTGGCCGAGAGGGCAGACGGCGACACCGCCGGCGAAGTCGAGGTATTTTTTGCCGGTGCTGTCCCAGAGGTAGGGGCCTTCACCGCGCTCAGGCCAGATGGGAAAGCGGCCGTAATTGGGGAGGACGTATTGGTCCAACCAGGCGGGGTCGAAGTCGAGATCAGCGGAGGGCATCTTTTGGGACAGGAGTGACGGAATTTTTGGGGATTAACAGGATGGGATACGTGGGGAACGCTTAGAGGGTGATTTCGGTGCCGATGCCGATGTCGGTGAAGATTTCGAGGATGAGGGCGTGGGGGATGCGTCCGTCGATGAGGTGGACTTTGCCGACGCCGCCGCGGAGGGAGGCGAGGGAGGAGTCGACTTTGGGGATCATGCCGCCGGAGATGACACCCTGGTTTTTGAGGTCGGTGATGTAGGCTGGGTTGAGGGAGGGGATGAGGGTGGACTCGTCTTTGGGGTCGCGCAGGACGCCACGGACGTCGCTGAGGAAGATGAGTTTGCGGGCCTGGAGGCGGGTGGCGAGAGCGCAGGCAGCGAGGTCGGCGTTGACGTTGAGGGTGCGGCCGCTTTCGACTTCGCGGGCGACGGGGGAGACGACTGGGACGAATTCACCGGCGACGGCGGCTTGGATGAGGCCGAGTTTGCAGTCGTTGACTTCGCCGACCCAACCGAGGTCGCCTTTCATTTTATCGCCGAGGAAGACTTCGGTGCCTGGGATGCCGACGGCTTTGCCACCGAAGGAGTTCAGTTTGTTGACGATGTCGGGGTTGATGATGCGGGCGAGGGTTTGTTCGACGATTTTAATTGTCTCTTCGTCGGTGACGCGCATGCCGTTGATGAAGCGGGCTTCGAGGCCGCTGTCCTGCATGGCTTTGGAGATGGCTTTGCCGCCGCCGTGGACGATGACGGGGTTGATGCCGACGGCTTCAAGGAAGACGACGTCTTTGAGGAAAGTATCGACGACGGCGGGGTCTTCCATGGCACTGCCACCGACCTTGATGAGAAAGGTGCAGCCGCGATAGGCCTGCATGTAGGGCAGGGCTTCGAGGAGGACGGCGGCTTTGGTGGTGTGTTCGGGGGAGGGCATTTCGATTGCGGACTGCGGATTGCGGATTTCGGATTGGGGAGGGGTTAGGCTAGGCCTTTTTGGCGTTTGGCGTGGATGGCGGCGGAGTATTCGCTGGCGTTGAAGTCGACGTATTCTTTGGAGAGGTCGCTGGTGTAGACGACGTATTCGGCGGAGCCGAGGTTGAGGTCGATGGTGACGGTGAAGCGGGGTTCTTTGACGATTTTTTCGAGTTGGGCGATGGGGGTGCCGGTGGAGAGGCCGCCTTTGCAGGCGATGAGGCCGCCGAAGTAGATGTCGATGAGTTCCTCGCGGAGGCGAGTGCCGGAGTAGCCGACGGCGTGGATGATGCGGCCCCAGTTGGGGTCGGAGCCGTGGAAGGAGCATTTGACGAGGAGGGACTTGCCGACGGCTTCGGCGGCGCGGCGGGCGTCGTCTTGAGTGCGGGCGTTGCGGACACGGATCTCGACGAATTTGGTGACGCGTTCGCCATCGGCGACGATCATTTTGGCGAGTTCGAGCATGACCTTGTGGAGGGCGCAGCGGAAGATGCGGGATTCCTCGGAGCCGGAGCGGATGAGGGGAGCGTCGGACTGGCCGTTGCTCATGACGATGACGGTGTCGTTGGTGCTGGTGTCGCCATCGACGGTGATGCGATTGAAGGAGAGATCGACGGCGTAGCGGACGGCGCGTTTGATTTCATCTTTGGCGACGCGGGCGTCGGTGGTGATGAAGCAGAGCATGGTGGCCATGTTGGGGCAGATCATGCCGGCGCCTTTGGCGATGCCGCCGATGCGGAAAGAGCCGTTGCCGCAGGGGACTTCGATGGCGAAGGATTTGGGGCGGGTGTCGCTGGTCATGATGGCCTGAGCGGCTTCTTCGGACCCTTTGGCGTGGAGTTTTTTGCTGAGCGGTTCGATGTAAGGTGTGACGCGCTCCATGGGCATGGGCATGCCGATGATGCCGGTGGAGCAGACGAGGACTTGGCGCATGCGGATGCCGAGGGCTTCGGCCGTGGCCTTGGTCATGAGTTTGGCGTCCTGGATGCCGCGAGGTCCGGTGCAGGCGTTGGCGTTGCCGCTGTTGGCGATGATGGCGCGGGTGTCGGTTTCGCTCATGTGTTGAGCGGAGACGCGGACGCAGGCGGCCTTGACCTGGTTGGTGGTGAAGACGGCTTCGGTGTGGGTGGGGTAATCGGAGACGATGAGGGTGAGGTCGAGTCGTTTGACCTCAGGATTCTTGATGCCGCAGGCGATGGCACCGGCGCGGAAGCCCTTGGGGGCGGTGACACCTCCGTTGATTTTTTTGAAGGGGATGCGTGGTTCGCTATCGGAGGAGTCAGGCTTGCTCATGACGGTACGGGAGAGAGAGATTGAGGGACTGTTGGGAGGACGAATCAGACCTGCATGAGACCGGTGGTGGCGGGATAACCGAAGGCGATGTTGAAGTTCTGAACGGCCTGACTGGAAGCGCCTTTGCCGATATTGTCCTCGGCGCTCATTAAGATGATTTGGTTGGTGCGAGAGTCGTGGGCCCAGCCGATGTCGATGAAGTTGGTGCCGACGACGTGTTTGGTGTCGGGGCAATGGTTTTGACCGAGGAGACGGACGAAGGGTTCGTCAGCGTAGGCTTGTTCGAGAGTGGCGTTGATTTGCTCTGGAGCGACGTCTGGGGCGAGTTTGACGAACGTGGTGGTGCAGATGCCGGCGTGGACGGGCACGAGGTGGGGGACGAAGGTGAGGGGGACGGATTGGCCAGCGGCGAGATCGAGTTCCTGGCCGACTTCGCTGAGATGGCGATGGCGGGGGACGCTGTAGGGGCGGAGGGAGCCATTGACCTCACAGAAGAGGAGGGGGACGCTGGCGTTGCGTCCGGCACCGCTTGCGCCGCTCATGCTGGAGACATTGATCGGTTGATTGAGGTCGATGAGACTGGCGCGAAGGAGCGGGATGAGGGGCAGGAGGATGCTGGTGGGGTAGCAACCTGGGCAGGCGATGAGGCGTGCGGATTGGATTTCCTGGGCGCGGATTTCTGGAAGCGCGTAGACGGCTTCGGCGAGGAGTTCGGGGTGCGGATGTGCGTGATCGTAGAACTCGGCGTAGGTTTCGGGAGAACGGAGGCGGAAGTCGGCGCTGAGGTCTATGACGCGGAGGCCCTGGTCGAGCAGAGGTTTGGCAAAGGTGGCGGAGACGCCATGAGGGAGGGCGAGGAAAGCGACCTGGGCGCCGGATTGTTTGACGAGTTCGACATCGGGTTCGATGAAGGAGAGCGTATCCGCTGGTGGGATGCTGCGGAGGCGGGGGAACTCGGTGCTGAGGAGCTTGCCGGCAAGGGCGCGGGAGGTGACGGCGACGAGTTCGATGCCGGGGTGGCGCAGGATGAGGCGAAGCAACTCGATGCCTGAGTAGCCGCTGGCTCCGATGACTGCTGCTTTGACGGGTGCGCTCATGAGACCTGTTTTGGGAAAAGGGGAAAGGGGCGAAGTATGGATGGA
>JAIYDW010000047.1 GCA_027487315.1 Verrucomicrobiaceae bacterium
CAGTTGGTGACCGTGAGATTACCAGCGTTGTGGATGGCCCCCCCCTCGCCTGGGCCACCTGCGGTTGGCAGCGTGCTAAAACTTCCATTTGCTCCCGAGGACCCAACCACACGAGCATTGGCGAACTTGATGCCCGAGAAGACCACGGTGCGCCCTGCTGAAATCGCGAAACCTGGATTGAACCCTCCAAAGTCGATAGTGACTTGATCCGCTCCTTGGCCGGTCATCGTCAGGTCGTAGTTGATCGTCTTGCGGCCAACGGTGTTGAACTCAAAGGTCGCGGGCAGGATGGCAGGATCGAAGGTGATCGTATGCGGACCGGAAGTGGCACTAGCTTGTTCGAGCACCTGGTTGATGTTGCCGGATTCAGAGTTCGACGCCGAGGTGACCACATAATTGACCGCCTGCGCTGACGGGATGCTCAAAAGCATCGAAACGACCCCCACCCCAAACTTCAAGATCTTGGCTCGACTCATTCCTGATTCTACACCTCCTCTCGAGACCGTAAAGTCTTAAGGCTGCCGGAGCTGACAGCATGAATTAGGAGCGTAGGAATGCCCGGGAAAGGCGCCCGAAACGAAAGGGCGAGCGGGTTCGTCCGCCAGCGACCTTTTTGAAGCCGTTAATGAGCTTACTTTTGCCAGGGCCACTTGAATTTGCGCTTAGGCTCTTCCACGGGCTGAGCCGGTGCTGGAGCGGCGGGAGCAGGTTTTTTGGTCTCGGTCTTGGCGTAAACGGCGCGAGGGGTGGGTGCCGGGCCTTCGATGATGACGGGCATGCCTTTGGTGATGAGCTTGGAGAGACGGACGACATCCCAGTTGGCGGTGCGCATGCATCCGTGGCTGGAGGCTCGGCCAATGGTCTGCGGGGAATTGGTTCCGTGGATGCCGATGCCCGCTTTGCTGAGTCCGATCCACATGACGCCGACCGGATTGTTTGGGCCCATGGGAAGGTTGTAGAAGTTGGAGCTTCGCACGCCGTATTCGAGCACGCTTTTGTCCCAACGGAACGTGGGCATTTGGGCAATGCCAACGATCTTCCAGGTGCCGGGAGGTGTGGCAAGGCTGCCGCTGCCTGGAGTGATGGGCAGGCTAGCGAGGAGTTCCTCGCCTTCGTAGACGCCGAGTAGCTTCTCGCGGGTGTCGATCTTGATGACCCGCGTGAGTAATTCAGGGACTTCGGGCAAGCTGCCGATTTGAGTGAGTTCCTCGATGAGAAAAGGCTGCACGGCAGGGACTTTGAGAGTATCCCCGGGCTTGAGAGAACTCATCTTGAGCGGCAGGTTGATGTGCTCGAGAAATTCAGGGGAGCAATGGAACCGTTCTGTGAGAAACTCGATCACCGAGTCGTAGGGAAGGTACTTTTTCTTGCTCTGCGCCGAGGGTTGACTGGGCAGGTCACCAATGAATTTGAGGTCTTCAGGCCGGATGGTGTAGGTGGTGTAGATTTCGGGGATGCTGGAAAGGTCCAACGTGTGATTGGCGAGCTCGGTCTCGGGGAGGCCATTAGCGAGCTGGTAGCGTTTGAGCGCTTTGGACGTGAATTCTCCGGGGCGACCATCCACCTTCCCTGGGCCAAAGAGTTGGGTGTCGAGAAAGATTTGCAGGCGCAGAATATCGTCGACAGGTTCAGGGGCTTTCGGAAGCGGGTCAGGGATGGCAGCAGCGGCCGCGGCAGCGATAGATACGAGAAACAGAATACGAGCGACTGAGGGATTCATGAAAACAGGGTGCAAAAAGACCGGCGAAGCATGAAGCATGCAACGCCGGTCTCATTAATGCATGAATCCCTGGGAATACAAGGTTCAGCGAGTGACGATACGATCAAAAGGTGGTTTGAATCACCACCTCCTCATACGGCAACTGGCCGGGCTTTGGCCAAGCAGGCTGGGTGCCTTTGCCAACGGCGATCATGAAGGAGATGACGTGGTCTTCGGGGAGCTTGATGATTTTGCCCACAGCATCGAAGTCGAATCCATCCATGGGGCAAGAATCATAGCCCATAGCTTTGGCAGCAAGCATGATCGTCATGCCAGCCAAGCCACAGGAGCGCATGCACTCGTCGCGCTGCACCTGCTCACGGCCTTCATAATACGGACCGATAGCAGGAACGAGGAAGTCCTGCACCGGTTGTGGAGCGTTTTTCCAGTAGCGGGCGACATCTTTTTTCCAGGCATCTTTGTCGGCGCACATGACAATGAGGAGAGAAGCATCGGTGACTTGGGCTTGGTCCCAAGCGGCGACACGAATTTGCTTTCTCACCTCGGGATCGAGCACCGTGACAAAACGCCAGTGCTGGATGTTGAAGGCGGTGGGTGCCAGCATGGCGGTTTCGAGCAGTTGACGTATTTCTGCATCGGACATGCGATGATCGGCATCGTAGTGCTTGATCGCTCGGCGGGACTGGATGGCTTCGAGGGTATTCATGGATGTTTGTTGAGTTTAGGAACGTTTGGCGTGGAGTTTGACATGGAGGTGAATGTGGTCGTTGACCACGTGTTTGCCGAGGAAGGCAAAGAGGCGACCTGAGCCGTAATGACTGCCGAATTGAGTGCGGTCGATTTCGAATTGGGCCTGGCCGGTGAGGTGGTCGGAATCGGCGGCAGCAACAACTGCGGGAATGCTGAGCGGTTGCGTCACACCCCTCAAGGTGAGGGAACCCTGCAACGTGTGATTCGGCAAGCCAGGGCTAGCCGAGGCAATCGCAACGGCGCTTTCGCAGACGAAATCGGCTGTGGGAAAGCGGTCCACGGCGAAGAAGTCCTCGTCTCGCAGGTGGCGGATAAGCATGGCATTGTATGTCGAATCTGCGAGGTCTTCGCAAGCGATGCTGTTCATGTCCAAACTGAAGCTGGCCCTCAGGAGTTGGCCGTTTGCGATTTCGATCTGGCCTCCAGCGAGTTTGACGTTACCGCTGTGGTGATTGAAGAGATTGCGACCCGTCCAGCGGACGATGCTGGTGTCACAATCGACCTGAAACACGCCATCAGCGCAAGGCGATTCGCTGGTTCGGCCATGGCCTTCGGTTGCGAAACCTTGACCGATCCATTCGGTCAAGCCACCACGAAAGTCAGTTACCTGGGTGTATCCTGCGGACCTCAGCTTCTCCGCTGCGACGGACGAGTCGAGCGACGGATCGCCAGCGCCATAAACCACGAGGG
>JAIYDW010000207.1 GCA_027487315.1 Verrucomicrobiaceae bacterium
CGCATCCGCCTGTTCAGCGAAGCCATCGCCCTAGGCTCCAAAGACTTCGTCGACGAAGTCTTCCAAACCCAACGCCACAAATTCGGCCCCAAACGCCAACAAGGCGCCCGCCCCGTCACTCAATACCACTCCCCCCTCTTCTCCATCAAACGCGTTCACCGTTGGGATACATGACACCGACTCAAACCAACCGCATGGATGCCGTTCACACAACATGCGCTCATCACCGACAAAAGCGCATCTGACGATCACTCACCCCTTCGTTGTGCGTTCTTGTCGGGATGACATTTCCCCACTGGACCCTCTACGCCCCGATACTTCTCGCATCCACCTTGCAGGCTGAGACCTGGCCGCTGGATAAAGTGGACGGCACCATGATCGTGCACGGCGAGGCCAACACAGCTGCGGGCGCACTGGCACAAAGCTTGGTCCTAGATGGCAGCTCAGTGATCGAACTGAAGGACACAGCAGCCCTCAATGCTGAGCCCGGTTTCACCTTATCCATCTGGTTCAATCCGTATGTGGTCTCAGGCTCTCAACAGGTCATCGCAGGGAAGACTCGTTACTCGCTGAACGAAAGGCAGTGGACCCTCGCCTTAGAGCCGGATGGCAAACTCAAAGCATTCTTTCAGCAAGACGGCTGGAAAACCATCAGCAGCAGTGAACCCCTCAAGGGCGGACATTGGCATCTCGCAACCCTCACCGTCAGCTCCAAAATCGCGACACTCTATCTGAACGGCAAACGTGCGGGTGAGACCATCCTCAAGAAGCCGCTGCCCGTCACGCCGTCACCCATCACACTCGGAGGCATAGCGGATGCGGGCCACTTGAAACAAACGTTCTCCGGTGCCCTCGATGAGTTCCACTACGAACCGCGCACGCTCACCGCAGCGGAGATCGCACAGAGCTTCCGACCCGTCACAGCCACACATGATCTGCCCAAGCCCCTTTTATCAGACACACCGTTATGGGACGAGCGCGTGCCTCTGCTCAATGCCGCTGAACTACCCGTGCTTGAGGACGTGGCGTTTCATGTCATCAAGAACCCTCGACCCGACACCGATGAGTGCAAGTGGACCCTCGGAGTCGGCCTCGCATGGCACAAGGGTCTACTCTTCGCCTCTTACGGCTTCAACAAAGGCGAAGAAAACACCCCCACCGAAGAAGCGCACGTCCGCATCAGCAACAATGGCGGCCAAACCTGGGGCAAGCCTGTCGTCATGGATTCGGGTGAAGGCAATCTCGGCGTCAGTCACGGCGTCTTCCTATCCCACAAGAACAAGTTGTGGGCGTTCTTGGGCGCGTTTTACGATCGATTCCAACGCACCCACACCCGCGCCTACTTGCTCGATGAAGCGACAGGTCAATGGCAGGCAAAAGGTGTGGCGCTCGAAGGTGGCTTCTGGCCCATGCAAGAGCCTCAAAAAATGGACGATGGCAATTGGATCATGGCCGGAGCCAACATCGGCGATCGCAACCCCGCAGCCGTGGCGATCAGCCAGGGCGATGATTTCACCCAATGGAAAAAAATCATCATCCCCGTCTCGAAGAAGCTGAACATGTGGGGGGAGTCCACCGTCATCATCAACGGCAATCGCATCACCAACATCTCCCGCTATGGCGCCCAACCCATCGCACTCATCGCCACCAGCGAAGACTTCGGGCGCACGTGGAGCACCATGCTACCCTCAAACCTCCCCATGGCGACCAGCAAGCCCTACGCAGGCACCTTGAGCACCGGCCAGCGCTATCTCGTCTGCACCACCACCGCCGACAGCCGCGGCAAGCGCTCGCCATTGACCATCGCCGTCAGCAAACCGGGTGAATCCGTGTTCAGCAAGGTCTTCGTGATTCGCCACTCCGTCTACCCCAATGGCCCCGGTGTCTCCGATCCCCGGGCCGACTTCAGTTACCCCTATGCCATCGAACACGACGGAAAGCTCTACGTCGGTTATACCCACAAAAGCCATGCTGCAAACGAACTAGCCGTCATTCCAATCGAAAAACTCCGCCTCAACCCATGAGTCTCATCCATGCCCGCCTTACCTTCCTGCTACCCGCGGAAGCAGGCTGAGAGAGTTCACCTCCAAAAACGTTCACCCGTCATGTCACAACGCCTTCTCACCCTTCTCATCTTCGCATCCATCCTGCCAGTGCTCGCTGCGAAACCGAAAATCAAAGCCACCCAAACAAACTCGGACGACATGTGGGTCACTTCACCCGTGCCCGAACTGCCGACCCATGTAACGCATCACACTTTTCGCAGCGCATCCATGAATCGCGACATTGGCTACTGCATCTACCTGCCACCAACCTACGACCAAGACACCAATCAACGGTTTCCGGTGATCTATCATCTGCATGGCGCAGGTGGAAATGAGACTCGCAGTGTGTATTCAGCGACCGTGCTGCATGAAGGCATCATGGCCGGGAAGTTGCCCAAAATCATCATGGTCTTCCCCAATGGAGGGCGCTCGACAATGTATCAGGATTCCGGCGATGGCCGCTTCATGGCCGAGACAATGATGGTCCATGAACTCATTCCTCACATCGACGCGACCTATCGCACCCTCGCCGACCGCAAGGCGCGCTGCATCGAAGGCTTCAGCATGGGCGGGCGTGGCTCCACCAATCTGGTGATGAAACATCCGCAAATGTTCGGCTCGCTCTTCAATCAAAGCGGCAACGTCTATCACGTCTCTGATCCTTCAAAGCTGCCCAACGCCTACCTCGGCGACGACCCCGAGCGCCTGCGTGCCAACGATGCCTTCCTGAACCTCAAAAAGAACCTCGATTTCATCAAAGCCAACCTCCGCATCCAGGTTGCCTGCGGCACCGCCGATCCAGAGCATCTCGTTTCGGTGCGGGAATTCCACCAAGCTCTCACTGAGGCAGGCATGCCTCACAGCTACTTCGAAGTCGAAGGCCTGGATCACAATCAGAAGAAGATGATCGACGGACGCAAAGCGACCTGGTTCGATTTTCAAATCGAATCCCTCAAGCTCAACCAAGTGCCACTCCACTACCTTCAACCATGACCCTTCGTCTCTCGAAGGGGAAGGCCAAGTGAGTGCAACCGGTTGACAAACACGCCACCGGCCAGACGGGTGCCCCTTGGCCTTCTTCAATCGGCTAATCCACCATGCCAACTGTCGACATCCCCTTTGAGCAAGGCGTTCTCTCCGTTCCACTGCCGGAAGGTTGGCAAGTCGTCGATACCATACGCCCCTTGCCGCACGCCAAACTCGAGGACGAAAGCGCCGGCCTCATCGCAGCGCTGGAGAAGCCCATTGGAACCTCGCCCTTGCGAGACAAAGTTCTGGCCCAAAAACGCATCGTCATCTGCATCGACGACATCAGCCGCCCCACCCCCACTGCCAGGTACTTCGGCACCCTGCTCAACTATCTGGTCGCCCATGGCGCCAACCCCGGGAACATGCTGATCCTCTTCGCCCTGGGCGTGCACCGCGACATGACCGCGGAGGAAGCTCGCCAAAAAATCGGTGACATTGATCTGCTCGGCATCCCCTGGCGCAATCACTCCAGCACCGATGTACGCGAACTCGCCACTCTCGGCACCACCACTCGGGGCACTCACATCGCTCTCAATCGCCACCTGGTTGACGCTGACCTCATCATCACCCTTGGCGCTGTCGATCCCCACCTTTTGCTTGGCTTCAGCGGCGGCTGCAAGATGATCCTCCCAGGCCTGGCCTCCGCTCGCACCATTGCCGAAAACCACATGCAGGGCGTCAGTCATGCCCAATACAACTACATCGGCATCGCCGACAGTCCGATGCGCCTCGACCTTGAGGAAGGCGCCGGCATGCTGGGCAAAGAAATCTTCATCATCAACGCGGTGATGAATGAATCACTGGAGGTCTGCGCTTTTTTCGCCGGTCACCCCGTTGCTGCGCATCGCGAAGCAGTCCGCGTCGTTCAATCGATTAACGCACGCCCGGTCCAGGCACCCGTGGACGTTGTCATCGTCGCCTCAAACCCCATGAACGCAGATCTGCGGCAGGGCTTGAAATGCATCGGCAATGTGGAAGCCAGCGTGCGCCCTGATGGATTGATCATCGGTTTTCTGGAGTGTCGGAACGGCATCGGTGACATTACCATCCCAACCTCCAAGTCCCTGCCGAACAGGGTGCTTCGATTCCTCCTGAAATGCATTGGCAGCAAGAGAGTGCTGGGGCTGATCGACCGGGTCAAAAAAGGCGCCGGCATCGAAGAGCGTTTTTTGGCTCACTTTTCAATGCAGCTCGCCCGCAACTGCCAAATTTTTGTCCACTCACGCCAACTTCCGGCCGACATCGGCAAAAGGGTTGGCTTGTTCGTTCAGTTTGCCACGGTTGAAGCCATGATGGCCGCTGCCCGCAAACGAGCCCCAAAAAAGGCCAGCGTCCTCGTGTATCCCTACGCAGGCGCGACGTATCCCACTCTCTCAAAAGATCGCCAACCATGATTCATCGCACTTGCACCCTTGCATCGCTTCTCTGCCTCACCGCAGTTCAGGGGTCCTCTTCGGCCGCAGAGAACGAGTCTGCGGCGCAACTGCGCGTCGTCGCTGAACATGTGTTAACGCAAACGACCCGCCGGATGATTGATCGGAGCAGCGGACAGACCTTTGAAGAGACGACCGGCCTCGCACCGAAGCCGGAGATCAGTATCGAGAGCAAATTCAACGCGTGGTTTTACCAGACGTGGCTGCTCACGGATGGAATGCGACGTGCTGCCGCCGCTCTCAATGAACCGCGATACCACGAATACGGCGAACAGAATCTGGAATTCATCTTCCGGCACATGGACTACTTTCAGCGTCAGCATGATGCACGCATCAAGGCTGCTCCCGTCGGAGACGGAAAGCTTTCGCCAATCGGCTTCTACTTCGACATCACCGCACTCTGGCACACCGGTCTCGCTCCGCTCGTGCTGGAGCGCTCCCAAGCAACAAGTGAGCCGAAGTACGATCCCTTTCTGAGACGAATGAGACACTTCATCACCGAGTGCCCCCGTTTCGACGACGGCCTGCTCTACCGCAAAGGCAAAGGCGCAATGACGGATGATCCGTTCATGACCGTCCCCTTCCTCGTTCGGGAGGCGCGCTTTGATGAGGCGGTCGCGCAGGTGCTCGGCACGCACAGACGTCTGCTCGATCCAGACAAACATCTTCTTCGGCATTTGTGGGATTCAAAAACGCAAAAGCCCGCTGGTGAGTTTTGGGGACGAGGCAATGGCTGGACCGTTCTCGCGCACGTCGAACTTCTCGCCACCATGCCGAAAGATCATCCTCGCAGAGACGAGGTTCTGGCGGCTTATCAAAAGCACCTGACCGCAATCCGCGACTGCGCCGACCCAAAAGGCGGCTGGCATCAGGTGCTGGATCATCCAGAATCCTGGCTGGAGACCTCCGCCACCGGCATGTTGACCTATGGCATCGCTCGTGGCGTCAATGAAGGCTGGCTGGACGCTTCATTCACCGAAACCGCCCGCAAAGGCTGGGCCGCGTTGCAAACCAAGGTCCTGCCCGATGGCGATCTGCTCGACGTTTGTGGTTCGACCGATACTGGCGACTTGGACTATTACCTCAAGCGCCCTCGACTTCAGGGAGATCTCCACGGTTTTGGCAGCTACCTGCTGGCCGGTGCCGAAATCGTCCGTCTGCAATCCAGCCACTCCAAGTGATCCCCTTGAACCGTTTTGACAGGGCTTCAATGATCGCATGAGCGGTTGAATTGCAGTCGTTTTAGCGCACAGATTTCGCATGTCGCGCGCCCGATCTTCCAAACCATCACCTCCTCTCGTCTACCTGGGTATCGAAGGAGGTGGCACCCGGACCACCGTGCGCTTGGAGGCTGAAAACGGTTCGGTTTTGGCCGAGTTCGCAACGGGTCCCGCCGTGCTTTCTTTGATCTCGGACCGGGAGTTGCAATGGCACCTCCGCGATATCGCCGAACGCCTCCCCTGCACACCCTCTGCCATCGGCATTGGACTCGCCGGTGTGCGGACCGAAACCGATGCCGAACGCCTGCGCCGTGCCGCTTCGCGGATCTGGCCAGAGATACCATGCGTCGCGACCAACGATCTAGAGACCGCCCTCGCCGCCGTGCCCATGTCGAGAGTGCCGAGCTCTCGAGTCTTGGTGCTGAGCGGCACCGGATCCTGTTGCTTTGGCCGCTCCTCCGATGGACGCACCGCTAAAGTCGGTGGCCGGGGTCACGTCATCGGCGATCGCTCCAGCGCCTGCGACATCGGCCTGCGGGCTCTCCGCGCTGTCATCGCAGATCTGGATCATTCTGGAAAAATGGGACCGCTCGGTGCCGCCATGCTGAATGCGCTGATGTTCAATGAGCCAGAGCAACTCATCCCCTGGTCCGTGCAGGCTAGCAAAACGGAAATCGGGAATTTGGCAGTGACCGTTTTCGTTGAAGCTGCCAAGGGGGATGCACTCGCCAAAAAACTGCTAAGCGATTCCGCAGCCATGCTTGCCGAAGATGCCAGTGCCTGCGCGCTCCAACTCAAGCGCGATGCCGAGCCCATTGAGTTTGTTTTCAACGGTGGCGTGCTGCTCAAGAACCCGCCCTTCCTGAAAGAAGTCTGCCGCCGACTCCGAGTCGCCGTTCCCGGAGCCAAGATGATCCCGTTGACCGTGCCTTCAGTCTTGGGCGCCGTGGCGCTCGCACGCGCTCAAGGCGTCGTCGGCCCGGCTCAGGCGCATAGCCCAGCACGGGCATCCTTTCGCACCTTAACGTTGCCAGCTCCGTTAGCAGACTTAGGCGTGCTGGCCTTGTCACCCACCGAGCGGCGCAACACACGCAGCCTGAAGCTCGACAAAATGCCGGTGGAAAAGGCCGTCGAGTTGATGCTGAGCGAAGACACTCTGATTCCTGCTGCCGTTGAAAAGGAGAAACGTGCCATCGCCGCTCTAGCAAAGCGGGTCGCACACGCTTTTGCTGCGGGCGGGCGGTTGTTTTACGTCGGAGCGGGCACCAGTGGCCGTCTGGGGGTCCTGGATGCCAGCGAGATTCCTCCCACTTTCCGAGCGCCACGCGAGCAGGTGCAAGGCATCATCGCCGGTGGTCGCCAAGCGCTATGGAGCGCGGTGGAAGGCGCCGAAGACGACGTCCAGGCCGGAGCAGCGGCGATCACCCATCGCCGTGTCGGAAAAAAGGATGTGGTCATTGGCATCGCCGCTAGCGGACGCACCCCCTTTGTCTGGGGAGCTTTGCACGAAGCTCGGCGGCGAGGAGCACACACGGTGATGCTCTGTTTCAATCCCGCCATGCGTCAGGCAGTTACTAAATTGAAAGGCCCGGACCAATCCTGGGCACCCGACCTCCTCCTGGCATTGGACCTCGGCCCGGAGGTCTTGACTGGCTCCACGCGTCTCAAATCCGGAACGGCAACCAAACTCGTACTGAATTTGATCTCCACTCTCGCCATGGTGCAATCCGGCAAGGTGATTAGCAACCTCATGGTCGATTTGAACCCTTCCAACGTCAAGCTGCGCGACCGTGCCGAACGCATGGTTGCGGAACTCACACAGCGCTCCCTCGAAGATGCTCACGACGCCCTAACCGCCTCCGGATGGGTCGTCAAAAAGGCCTGCGCCAAGCTAGGTCTTTAGGGTCCCTTATCCCAGCTTCGCGCCAAGTCGCGTCAACATCGCTTCCAGCATTCGGCCATACTTGACGTAGCTGTCATACTGCTCCTTGGCCTTCTGCTCGGGGGACAATCCATCGGCCGCGCCGGCACCATGAAACACCACTGCCACATGCGGTTCGATGCTGATGTAACCCTCATAACCGGTTTCCACGAGGTCCTTCATGATGCGTTCCGTCTGGCCTTCGCCCTCGCCTGGATAGGTGTAGATGGCATCGTTTTTCGCCGTGTCCCAGACGCCATCCTTGACGTGAACATGCGCCATGAAAGGTTTGACGGCTTGATACATCGCCCACGCATCCTGCTTGTGCCCTGGGCGGTCACGGTCGTCAATAAAGACAGGGTTGCCGGTGTCGAACACCCACTTCATGCCTGGAACCGCCTCCGCCATGCGCTGGACGTAGCTCGGGCTCATTCCACCCCAGTTCATGCAGTTCTCATGGATCACGGTTAGACCCGCGTCAGCAAAACGCTTGTTTATTTCAATCATGCGTTTGATGCGCTCCGGTGCGAATTGCTCTTCCAAATCCTTGCCGTCATCGTCCTTGCACACGGCGTAGCTCATCACCCGGATCAACTTGGCGCCGAGACGCTGCATCCGCGGGATCGCCCGGCTGATTTCAGCTTCGGTGATGCTGAAATCATCGGTGATCTTCTTCGCCCAGTTGCCAATGAGCGATCCAAAGCCACTCACCTTCATGCCCTTTTCCTCAAGGTGGGCCACGACCTTGTCGAACACACCGTCAGGGATCTCATGCAAATTGCCCTTCACTCCGTCAAATTCCACGCCTCGCGCTTCGATGCTATCCCAGCCAAGGTCCTTGTGGGCTTGAATCTGCACGTCGAGGGGTGCGCCTGCTTCGTCTGCAATACCGGTAAGTTTGATCATGAGATTTAGAAATGGGAAGTCCTACCTTTAGCGCGGGGGCGGCGGGGTCAAGTGAGAATGCCTTGCCGGTTGTGCCTGTCTTCCGGTCTCATTCCCCTGATTCAACACGCTGTCACTGAATGAAATGCAACTGCGTGCTTGAAGTGCAGAAGGCGAATCGATTACACTCCCGTCATGAGTCAAAAATTTGCGATGAAGGCTGTGCCGTTTTTGGCGTTTGGACTGGTTCTTTGGGTCCTGCCGAGCTGTTCGAAAGAAAAACAAGAGGCTGCGGCGGGTTCGGCACCCGCGACTGCGGCGGTGGCAACCATGAAAGAGCCGGATAGCGCCCCTGTTCCGGCCCCAAGCAACACCGGATCGGTGACGGTGCGTGCCCGCTTTGACGGTTACGCCGCCCGGGTGGCCAAGGGTTTATGGCAACCCGTGCCCCTGACCGCCGAAGTCGCAAACTTCGGGCTGATCACACCACTGGAATCCATTTCGGCAGAGTCAGGATTGGTGGTGGAAGGTGGACCTGAGGGTTTAGCTGTCGGAACGTCGGCAGGAACGTTGCAAACGACGGATGGGCGTCCGTTGTTGGCAGGGCGGGAGTACTCGTTTTCGTTCAGCAAAGGCGCGGATGCGATCTGGTCTGTTGAGATCAAGCCAGCACCGTAGGTGTGCTGCGCGCGAACCCTGGTCCATTCAGTCTGTCACTCATCTAGTCCCCACCTCCGCCACAACCTCCACCCCCACAGCCGGAGGAACTACAGCCTGACGAACCTGAATCGGAGTGGTTCGAACAGCCTGAGTCGGAGCGGTTCGAACAACCTGAACCACAACCGCCTGTCGACCCTATGCCACTGGTGCAACCGCTGCTATCATTGCGGTTCTTGGGTCGAGTTCCCGGCGTTCGACTAAAGTTGAACAGGAACACCACCGTCAGGGTCACGCCCAGCACAAGGATAAACAATACATCGCCTATACCTGACTTGGTGCAGGCAATGATTCCGAAAAGACAAAGTGTGGATAGGGCTACGGCCGCAGCGAATCGACGAAGCGTGACCTTGGGAATCAGCCAGTGGGCACTGGTGTCCATACGAGCAAACCGGCTTCCTGGCGCAAAACGTTCTTCGGTTGATGGCCAAATGTCAGCGGGCGGTTCCATCTCAAACAAGCGTCGATAACTGTCGAGGGTGGCTGCATACCAGTCGCGGTATTTCTCGTCTTCCTGAGTGCCGCCTTGCGTCGGGCCGTGGTGCAGCGGTTTGCCAAGAACCGTGCTGCAAAGTCCATCCCAGTAGGACCGGGTGTAAGTGAGGTGCAGATGCCAAGCCTGATCCACCGCGTCAGACGGCGTGACTGGGTGACCGGCGCGCATGGCGAGATAAACAAATCTTCGGTATTCCTGAACCACGCGGTGCGCATGTGAAAGCGTCCAGGCATTCTCCCGCGCCAACCGAGCCGCGAAAGTGAGTTCCACAGGAACAGGATCGAATTCAAATCCTGACAACTTCTGCCAGAGCAAATCGTCGTTTGGAAACATGGCCAGAGTGAAACGGTGTTGGGATGAAAACACAAGTCGAATCCAGCCTCAGAACCCACCGGATTCATTGAGCAGCGGCGCGTAAATGGCGGTCATCATGCTAATGATGCGACTCGCAACATAGAGTGCAACGATGGCGTAGAGGACTTTGGGGAGCCATGCAGCAACGCGATCCATGGATTCTCGGGCCTCGTCGGCTTCAAGTTGTGCCCACCGGGCCATTTCATGATCAAGGGTTCCAGTTTCTTCGGCGGTATCGAGGGAGTCGACGAAGTATTTGGGAAATCCCCCACCGGCTCGGAGCGAGGAAGCAATGGGTTGACCGTCGGCGATGAGGTTGGCCGCCGCCTGGGAACCCGCCTGGAATTGGCCACTTCCCGAAGCCTCACCGGCAAGTCGGATCCATTCTTGAGGTCGAAGAGCCGCTAGGAGCGCGGAGTGAGCCACCTGCGTAAAGCGAGCCAGGGCCCAGTGCTGGCGCATGGGCCCGAGGAGAGGCAGCCTGCTGAGCAAACGATCCGTGGCGGGGGAGGTCTCGGCACTCTTGGACAGGGCTTTCCAGCCCCTGAAGACGAGGAAAAGGATAACCCAGAGAATCCCGAGTCGGGATAAGATTCGAAGGGGCAGCTCAGCGAGGGAGTCCCCCGCGATGGCGGCGGGAAGTTCTGGCAAAATGACCCCCAAGTGAGCCAGGATCAGCGGGTAAATCATGGCGCTACGCGCTTTTCGAGCACTCTCGACGACGGATTCGTAATACCGTGCCAGAAGCGTGAAGCTTTGTGCCAAACGTCCGCTGTTTTCGCCTGCGGCGACCAGGGCAAGATCAAGGGCATTCAGGCCTCCTTGTTGACCCTGTCGAAGGGCTTCAGTCACACCTGAACCGGAACCAAGGCGCTCTTGGGCCGCCCGAAGAAACTGCGCGAGGGCGGGCTTCGGGTTCTGATTGAGCAGCAGGTCAAAAGAGCGATCGAGGTGGAAGTCTGCCTTCAGCAATTTGGCTAACTCGCGAAAGACGGTGGCTTTTTCAGGATCAGTCATGGCCATGCCGGGAAAGAAATTTAAGCGATGTGAAAGATAATGCTTTATGAATTTTCTGATTTTCGCTAATCTTTAATTATTCTTCCCGATTTGCCCCATGAAACAAGACATTCCTCCTCGTTCTCACCGACGCCCTGCGACGTCGCGCTCATCGGCATTTGAGTACTCAACGGCGGAGGTCCCATATCGGCCACTCCAACTGACACGTCACCCCGTGACGATGCCGGAAGAGGCGTCACCTTTCTTGAAAAGTGTTTGGAAGCGGCTTTTGCTTCTAGCGGTCATGGTCGGGTTCGGTGCCATCTGTGTCCATGGTGGAGCAGCCAGAGCGGTCATCTCCTGGGCCCGTTCGTTGAGTGGCTATGAGTCAACGCAGCAGATGGCCTTTGAGTCGGGCCGATAACAGCCCATCCACTACTCAAGGCCCATGTTGGCGACTTGATCCTCGTTCAGGCCCAAATAATGGCCGAGTTCATGGAGGAGGGTAATGCGAACCTCTTGCCGAAAAATTTCGGGATCTCCCTCAGCGTAGTCCCAAAGGCTATCCAGGAACAAGCGGATCCGAGGTAGGCTGTCTAAATCATCCGGCGTGGGATCACTCAGAGACGCGCCTTCAAAGAGGCCCAGAAGATCGTCGCCAGGAAGGTCTTCTCCGGCTGCAAGGCAATCGTCAATCCATTCCAGCTCGATGCGACAGGGGCGAACAGCCGTTTTGATCCGCTCAGGCAGATGATGCATGGTGACGCGAACCACCCGCTGGGCCAGCTCTTCGAGGCGTTCAGGGCGCATGCAAGAGCCAGGGCTAATCTCCGAGACCTACGGCGGAGCGGACACGAGTGAGGGTTTGCCGGGCAACAGCGCGGGCTTTTTCAGCCCCTTCCGCCAGCACCCGCTCGACGTAACCCGGCTTCGCAAGGATTTCAGCGCGGCGTTCACGCATCGGAGCAAAGTAGGTGGTGATGGACTCGAGGAGCCGTTTTTTGAAATCGCCGTAGCCAATCCCACCACGCAGGTGATCTTCAATCATCGCATTGTACTCCGCCTCGGAGGCGACAAGTTTGTATAGGGGCAGAATCGTGCTGCCTTCAGTGGGCTTGGGCAATTCGAGGGCGGTGCTGTCCGTGACCAGCTTTTTCATGATCTTCTTTTTGAGATCGGCAGGCTCCTCGAAAAGTTGCAGGGTGTTGTCGTAACTTTTGCTCATCTTCTGGCCATCAAGACCCGGAATGACCGCCGTTTCTTCACGGATGCGCGGTTGCGGCACCTTCAATAGGCCTTCGCCAAAGGTTTCATTCATCTTGATGGCGAGATCACGAGTGACTTCGACATGCTGTTTTTGGTCCTTTCCTACAGGGACAACATCCGAATCGTAAATGAGGATGTCGGCGGCCATCAAGACGGGGTACGCAAACAGACCATGGGAAGCGACGAGACCGCGCGCGACCTTGTCTTTGTAGGAGTGGCAGCGTTCGAGCAAACCCATGGGCGTGACAGTGCTGAGAATCCAGGCGAGTTCGGTGTGCTCAGGAACATCACTTTGCCGAAAGAAAACGCATTTTTCGGGATCGAGGCCACAGGCGAGAAAGTCGATAGCGAGGTCTCTTACATGACTTCGAAGCAGCTTGCCATCCTGAATGGATGTCAGGGAATGATAATCGGCGATGAAGTAGTAGGCGTCGCCCTCGTGTTGCAGGCGCAGGGCCGCGTCCATCATACCAAAATAATTGCCGATGTGGAGTCGCCCGCTGGGTTGGAGGCCGGAAAGGATACGCATAAGCCCGAAGTGATGGGACGGGGCAGGCGGCAAGTCAAGCCAACGCCGCATGAAGCAGGCGCGCTAAGTTCTGGCCAGCCGCCAGACCCACTTCGACAACTTCGCTATGGTGAAGGGTCGCAGGCGCAAGACCTGCGGCCCAGTTAGTAAGCAGGGAGATGCCGGCAACCTCGAGACCAAGAGCACGAGCCTGAATGGCTTCGGGGACGGTCGACATGCCGACGGCGTGCGCCCCGAGCGTGCGGAACATCCGGATTTCGGCCGGAGTCTCATATTGCGGACCGGGAACAGCCGCGTAAACGCCATGGTGAAGGCGCTGACTGAGCTTTTCGGCCGCATTCATAAACGCCTCACGAAGCTTGAGCGAGTAAACCACGCTCATGTCATGGAAGTGCGGCCCGCCAGTGAGAGGTGAGACACCGAGAAGGTTAAGGTGATCGGTAATGAGCATGAGACCACCAACGTGAAAAGTAGGATCAATGGCACCCGCCGCATTGGTCAGAATGAGGCGTTTGACTCCAAGTTGCTGAGCAAGGAACCGAACGCCCGCGGTCACTTCACGCGCAGAAATCCCTTCATACAAATGGCTCCGCCCCTGAGCGATCACGACTTTTTGGCGTCCGCCTGGTAGCGTGCCCAGAACAAACTTGCCGGCGTGGCCAGGAACTTTCGATTGAGGTAGCCCAGGCACATCTGAATAGGGAACCGTCAATATCGGAGAAAAAGTCTCCGCGACGGCACCCAGCCCTGAACCCAGGATAATCGCAGTGGAAGGTTGCGCGGCGACGAGTTGATCCAGAGCAGAAGGCATGTCTCATGTAGGCTCGGTTGAAGGGAATTGCAACTCACTGAAGCAGTCCAGGCTGTGGGTTCTCGCTATTCCTCTTCAGCATAGTAATCGGTGTCCTCAACGACAACTACCCGGCGCTCAGGACTCAGCCAACGTTTGCCGGTTCTGGTATACGTGCCCACATCGGCAGGATGGTGGTCGGAAATGACGTAGAAAATCAGGGGCTCGTTGCCATCGTTTTCGATCTGATGGGCGTCACCTGGATGACAAATGAGGTGGTCACCAGCGACGAGGCGTTCCTGCCGATCATGCTCGCCTCGAAGCAGGCCCGTTCCGGAGAGAATGATGTAATACTCTGTTTGGGCAGCATGCGAGTGCATCGGAAAATTGACTTTGCCAGGCGCTAGCTTGGTCAGCTCAATATCAAATGGATGGCCGCCCGCCCAAGGTCCCTTGTCTTTCAGGCCGCCAAGTGCCAGCGACACATGTTGGCGCTCAAGCTCAAAACGTCCTTTGGGCGACTGACGGTGCTCGATGGGCACAGCACTGAGATGGATTTTTCGCATCCCTCCTACGGTGGCCATAGATGACGAACATTCAACCTGAACCCCAGCGCGCTGATCTCGACTTGAGCCACTCCCGTGACGATAAAAGCTCGGGAAGGCACTAATCTTTAGTCGACCCGTTCGTTCTTGTCTCACCTTCAGATCTTCTGCATACTGTGATTCGATTCAACACGCTATGAAAACGCTCCAAGTGATTCCCCTGCTCCTTATCATCGGCGCAATGTCCAGTCTCGCTGAAAATCGCACTTGGACGGACACCCAGGGCCGCAAACTCGTCGGTGCCTACACAGGGCGGGAGGGAGAAAAGGTTCTGGTCACAGATGCATCGGGACGACTCATCGCCGTTCCTCTGGAACGGCTGTCTCCCGAAGATCAGAAATGGCTGGAAACAGCCCCCGCTCCTGTCGTCTCGATTCCAGTCGACCAAACCGTCGCGGCCGCCGCTGCCAAAATCGATGAACTGATTGACCGCAAGTTGGCCCAAAAAAGCATTCAACCTAATCCACCCGCGTCAGACGAAACCTTCGTTCGCCGCGCCTATTTGGACATCGCCGGGCGCATCCCCAGTCGGGCGGAAACGGTGGCTTTCCTCGACGACACCTCCACCCAAAAACGCTCGCAATTGATTCGCACCTTGTTGAATTCGGACGGCTACACCAGCCATCTCTACAACTATTTCGCCGGAATGCTCCGGATTCGCGACCCGGACAATGGCGGCCTCATGAAAGCCGAGCCCTACGTTGCTTGGATCAAGCAGCAAATCCGCGAAAATCGGCCTTACAATGAAACGGTCGCCGCCATGCTCACCGCCACAGGCAAGCTTTGGAGCAACGGCGCCACCGGCTACCTCCTGCGTGACTCCGGTATGACTCTGGACAATCTCGCCAACACCTTTTCCGTCTTTCTTGGCACCGACGTTGCCTGTGCTCAGTGCCACGACCATCCCTTCTCCGAATGGACCCAAAAACAGTTCTACGAATTGGCAGCCTTTTTTGGTGCCACCGCCACAGGTGACTACGGCGGCATGATGGGAGAGGATGTGGTGGAGCGCCTCATGACCGAATTGCGTAACACCACCGAAAAAAATGGCGGTGACGTGGAGAAAGTTGAGGGGGTCCGCAATCTGCTTTCGGACGTCATCAATGCCAATCGCTTCGTCGTGCGCGACACCAACGAAAACCGCCTCCGTCTCCCGAGTGACTATGCCTACAAAGACGGCAAACCCGGAGATCCTGTGAAACCCAAATTCATCCGCTGGGGTGGCGAGGACCGCTACAACGACGCCTATAAGCAAAACAAAAGCAACGAAGAGAAGCTGCGACTCGCCTTTGCAGGTTGGATGACCCATCCATCCAATCCCAGATTCTCCATCACGATCGCTAATCGCATGTGGAAACGTGCCTTTGGCGTCGGTGCGGCGGAACCTGTACGCAACGTTGATGATCCCACGGCGGCGGCAAACCCGGAATTGCTACGTCACTTGGGCCAGGAAATGGTCCGCTTGAAGTGGCAACTCAAAGACTTCATGGAAGTTGTCTATAATACCCGAGCCTGGCAACGCGAGGCCACCACCGCCGCGGTCGGCATGGGCGAACCCTACCACTTCCAGGGCCCGATCCTTCGCCGCATGAGCGCTGAGCAAACTTGGGACTCCTTCATGACTCTTGTCCTTGGTGATCCCGATTCTTATTCACCCAAAACGGTTGGCCAACAAATGCGCTCTCTCGACCTAGATGTCGAAAAGGCCACCGGCGAACTGGTTGCGTCAAAGCTCACCGGATTTATGGCGGCTCAGGAAGCAATGAACGAGCGTGGTGGCGGCTTGGCCACCGCTGCCATGGCTGAAGGCGGGAAGAAAATCCTCGAGCACAATGGCATGAAACTCCTGCGTGCGGCAGACCTCGAACAACCCGCGCCCGAGGGGCACTTTCTGCGCGAGTTCGGCCAGGGCAACCGCGACCTCATTGACGGTAGCAACACAGCGGGAAGTCAACCTCAGGTGCTCATGTTGATGAATGGCGGCGTTCAAGAAATGCTAACCCACCCTGACTCACTCATCCTCCGCGAAGTCCTGAAAAACGAACTGCCCAAAAAACAAGTCGAGACCGCCTTTCTCACCGTCCTCAACCGGAGACCCAGTGAGAACGAAAAGAAACTCGCTTTCGACCAACTCAACACTTTCGGTGACGCCGTCGGCATCTCCAACATCACCTGGGCTTTGCTGACCTCCCTGGAATTCATGTTTGTTCAGTGAACCTCAACCAGATACAGACCGCCAGCCGGGGCTGTTTGATGAGATTGCAGACCGGTCGGTGTTTCGAGCAATTCGGCAAACCACTCAAGCGTGGCACGACCTCGGGCAACCTGGATCAAAGAGCCTATAATCATGCGCACCATTCGATAGAGAAAGGCATCGCCTTCAATCTCGATCTCCAACACATCGCCTCTTTCACGCAACTCGACCCGGCGAATGGTTCGGGTTGATCCTGAAACATCTTCGCGCCGTTCCTCTTCCGACTGATTCCCGCGATTGGCCGAAAGGCGGACAAAATTGTGGGTGCCAATCAACAACCTGGCTGCGGTCTGCATGACCTCCATATCGAGGGGTCCATAAACATGCCAAGCACGATCCGCTTCGAACACGTTCATCTCACGAGCACGCCAGATACGATAAAGATAAGTCTTTCCTTTGGCGCTGCCGCAAGAATCAAAACCCTCTGGAGCGTGATCGATCGCCAGCACCCGAATGGTGTCTGGCAGAAGCGCATTCAAACCGTCCGTCCAAGCTGATAGGGGTAGCGTAATCGACTCGGGCACATCAACATGAGCCACCTGAGCGAGTGCATGCACACCCGCATCAGTGCGGCTAGCACCTTGAATACGAAGGGGCTGCTTGACCAGACGCTGAATCGCCGACTCGATTTCATCCTGCACTGTCCTGCCTTCTGATTGACTCTGCCAGCCGAGCCAGGGTGTGCCACAGTAGGCAAGAGTCATTTTCAACCTCTGATCAGGCATATCTGACCTCCACCAGATAAAGCCCATCAGCCGGTGCCGCGATATGGCTTTTCGGTTCCTCGCGCGGACGTTCCAACAAATCCCGAAACCACCCCAGATCTTCCTTGCCTCGGGCCACATGCATCAAGCTGCCAGTAAGCAGACGAACCATCTTGTAAAGAAACCCATCACCTTCGAATTCCAGTTCCATCACATCCGAGTCGATGCCGAAGATTTCAACACGCTGAATGGTTCGAGTCGTGCTCAGCGGGTCTTGTCGCCGTTCAGCTTCTTTCTCACCAGCACGATTGGCCGAGAGCCTGGCAAAATCGTGAGTCCCCACCAAGAGCGCCGCCGCGTTTCGCAGTGCCGCCTCATCGAGACACCCATAGACCTGCCACGCCCGGCCTACTTCAAAGGGACTCATGACCCGATGCCTCCAAATTCGGTAGCGATAGATCTTACCCTGCGCATCAAACCGCGCATGAAAGGTCCGCTCTGGTTCGGTCACTTCTTGAACTCGAATGCTCGACGGCAGGCAGGCATTCAAAGCATTCGTCCAGGATTCCAACGAGAGTGAAGCCGTTTCGGGAACATCGGCATGAGCCACCTGTGCCAAGGCATGAACTCCCGCGTCGGTTCGTCCAGAGCCATACGTTCGCACAGGAACCCCCACCACTTTCTCAAAAGCCACATGCAATGCGTCCTGAATCGTCTCTCCATGCGGCATCGATTGCCAACCGCGCCATGGCCTCCCATCATACGCCAGCGTCAGCCGCAGACGTTTAAAGCCCGGGGGCGCAGCAAAGCGTGATCGATCAGTGTCCACCACGGCGACGTCGTTCTCGGCTGGTGTCAGAAGGCCATCCCAAATCAATGCCTTCGTCAGGTAAAAGATAGCCCTCTGGCCCACGGCTGCTGTTAAGATACTCCTGAAGAATGACCATTGCGGCAAGTTGATCCACCACCTCCCGCCGAGCATGTCGATCCGTAATCCCAGCTCGCGATAGACTTGCTTCCGCCTCCACGGAAGAAAGTCGCTCGTCCACCATTTCGATCGGAACTTCATGACGAAGTGCCTTGCCGAGCTGTTCGACAAATCGTTCCACTCGCGCCGCCGCTTCTCCATGCTGCCCATTCATATGCAATGGCAGTCCAACGATGATCTTTTCCACTCCCCGTGCCCTCACGATCTCGACAATCACTTCCAAAGGCTCAGCAGCAGCATCCAACGTCTTCAACGGACTCGCCACCAATTCCATCTCATCACTAATGGCCAACCCGATGCGGGCTGTACCATGATCAATGCCAAGAATACGCGCCATACAAATTTACCAGGCAGATCTTAACGCAGTTTGGCAGGCAAAGAATCCACCAACTTCTTGATGCTCTCAGCATGACTCTTGCTGGCGATCAGAAGCGCGTCCTTGGTTGCCACCACAATCAAATCCTTCACTCCTAGCAAAGCCACATGCTGGTTCGTTTGAGCAAAGACCAAGTTGTCTTGCGACTCTGCCTCGGACAGGGCGCAGTTGTGACAGTTGCCAGCTTCGTCTTTTTGCAAATAGCCACCCACGGAAGTCCAATTGCCTACATCATCCCAATCAAACGTCGCCTCAATGTTCAACACGTGAGACGCTTGCTCCATGAGGGCATAGTCGATCGAGAGTTTTGGCAATCGTCCAAACTGATGCTGGATCGTCGCGCCAACATCCGTTGATGTCCTAAGCTCGGAAACAAAATCCGCCAGATCGGGGCAGTGACGACTGAACTCACTGAAAATCGCTGGGATCGTCCAGATGAACATGCCTGCATTCCAACTGAAGGTGCCTTGTGAAAGAAAAAACTCCGCCAATTCCGGGTTTGGCTTTTCACGAAACCGCTCAACCTCAAACACTCGCACATGGTCCACGTCTGGAATCGCCGCCTTGCGACCCCTCTCCACATAACCATAACTCGGACAAGGCCACGTCGGCTTGATGCCGATGGTCACCAGACTGTTACTGCGTTCCGCCGCTGTCATCGCATTGAACAGCACCTTCTGAAACTCGGTCGTATCCTGGATCAAATGATCCGCCGGAAGCACCATCATCGTCGCATTCGGATCCCGTCGAACGATCAGCCCCACCGCCAAAGCGATGGCAGGTGCCGTGTCGCGTTTCTCAGGCTCCGCAACAATGTTCTCTGCGGGTAGTTCAGGGATCAAAGCCCGAACTGCCTTTTCCTGGACTTGATTGGTGAGAATGATGATGTTCTCCTTCGGCACCAACCCTTCCAGTCGATCAATCGTCAATTCGAGCAATGTTTTTTCGCCAAAGAGTTTGAGCAACTGCTTCGGCAACGAATCCCGGCTAAGAGGCCAAAAACGTTGGCCGCTGCCACCAGCGAGAATAAGGGCGTAACGATGAGAGGTAGACATGATTGAAGTGAGACGGCGACGCTAGATCGGGTTTCAGCGAATTTCCACTTTAGGCTTTCACAATCTGGCGCTATATTTGCATTCATGACCGAATCTTCCGCTCCCAACCGCTATGAGGCCTATGCATCCGTCATCGCACCCGCTGCCGCAGGCGTCGCTCTGGGCATGCTTTTTGGCCGGGATATGGAACGAAAGACCTCCAATGTGATTGCGTTGACCCTCCTATCTGCGGCTGCGGCTGTCGCAGCCCCCGTTTTGACGGACCTGATCCAGCGCGCAGCGAATCGCCCCAGCACCGCCCGCGGCAGCCGCCTCCGACTCCAAGGCATCCGCAACGGCGCCCTGCCAGATCCTGAAACCGAAGAGTTCTTCGTTCTGGACGATGATCTCCTAAAAGTCAGTTAAGCCAGTGCTAATGGCAGCCAAATCCTGATCCCCTGCAATAGACTGGCACGGATCTCGTTTTCAGGACGATGAAGTTTTGGACCCTCTGCTTTCTTTCCGCTACTGCCTGCACCCTTCCGCTTTACAGCGCTGACATCACTCCTCCTGCTGGATTTGAGGCCATCTTCAATGGCAAGGACTTAACCGGCTGGGAGGGCAGCAAGGAATACTGGTCTGTCGAAGACGGTGCCCTCACAGGGGTCACCGACGGCTCACTCAAATACAACCGTTTCATCACATGGAAAGCGGGCAAAGTCCGGAATTTTGAACTCCGCGTGAAGGTGAAGGTGACGCCTGATGGAAACAGCGGCCTTCAATACCGGGGCCTGGAACGCCCCGATCTTGGTGAATGGGTCGTCACCGGATATCAATGCGATGTCGTCCCGAAAAACCCTGACTACAATGGCATGCTCTATGAAGAACGCGGCCGCCGAATTCTGGCTCATACAGGCGAAAAGGTCATCATTGATCCCGCTGGCCAGCCTTGGGTTGTCGGCAAGATGCCCACTCTAAGTTTTCCGGGCGATGAATGGCATGAGTATCGGGTTCGAGTCGAAGGCAATCACCATCAACACTGGATCGACGGCGTTCCCACCGTGGATGTGGTCGATTTGGATGAGAAGGGCCGCGCTCTCGAGGGCGTCATCGCTGTGCAAGTTCATGTCGGGCCTGCGATGAAAATCCAATATCGTGACTTCTTTTTGCAGCATTTGCCGCCTGACCTTCCACTACTCACCTCATCAGATCGTCCCATCCCTACCGATGCTGTCAAGGTAGTCCCCCAAGGCGGAGGTGCGGGGAAGGGCAAAGCCTCAAACAAGAAGCCCGCTAAATAGGCAACTTCTCCTGTTCCCTGACATCGAGTCTGTTTTTGTGCAATGACACGCATGCCGTCCACGTTTCCCACTGCCATGTTTCGCCGCTTCCTCCTCTCTTCGCTGTTGTCACTCGCTGGCTTTTCGCAAGCAGCCAGCCAGCCCAACATCCTTTTCATCTTCTGTGATGACCTCACAACACAAGCCATCAGCACCTACGGCGACAAGCGCAAACTCCTTCAAACCCCTGGAATGGATCGCCTGGCCAAAGAAGGCATTCGCTTTGACCGTTGCCTGGTCACCAACTCCATCTGTGGACCCATGCGCGCCGTCATTCAAACCGGCAAGTACTCCCACCTCAACGGCTTCTACAACAACAGCAATAGCACATTTGACAGCACCCAACAGACCTTCCCTAAGCTTTTGCAAAAAGGCGGGTACACCAATGCAGTCATCGGTAAGTGGCACCTCATGACCGACCCTGTTGGGTATGATTACTGGCACGTTCTGCCAGGCCAGGGTGCCTACTACAATCCCCCGATGATTGACAACGGCAAACCCGTCAAACACTCAGGCTACACCACCGACATCATCACCGATCTCAGCTTGGAGTGGCTCAAAAACCGCGACAAAACCAAACCCTTCATGCTCATGATGCAGCATAAGGCCCCTCACCGTGAATGGGAACCGCCCATCCGACACCTGGGCCACGACAACGACCGGGTCTACGAAGAGCCCGAAACGCTCTTCGACACCTTTGAAGGCCGCACCAAAGCCGTGAGCGACCATGACATGGGCATCGAACGCACCATGACAGAAGGCGATCTCAAACTCAAGCCGCCGGGTGGGCTCACAGAAGATCAACTCAAGTATTGGAACGAATACTATGAGCCCCGGAACGCCAAGTATCATGCCGCCAACCTCACCGGTAAAGAACTCGTCAAATGGCGATATCAGCGCTACATGCACGATTACACCGCATGTGTGAAAGCGGTCGACGATAGTGTCCAACGCACCCTTGATTACCTCGACAAGGAAGGCCTGGCTGAGAACACCATCGTCATTCTCAGCAGTGACCAAGGCTTCTATTTGGGAGAACACGGTTGGTTCGACAAACGCTGGATCTTTGAAGAGTCCCTGCGCACACCATTCCTAGTTCGTTGGCCAGGCGTCAGCAAGGCCGGAACTTCTAACGGAAAAATTGTTTCCCTGCTGGACCTTGCCCAAACGTTCCTGGACATCGGCGGTCAGCCTCAACCTGCAGACATGCAAGGCCGTTCCCTCGTGCCGCTTTTCAAAGGCGAAGAACCCGCCGACTGGCGCAAATCCTTTTACTATCACTACTACGAGTTCCCCGCCCCCCACCGCGTTCGTCCGCACTATGGAGTCATCACGGATCGCTACAAACTCGTCCACTACTACAAACCCGACGTCGATGACTGGGACCTTCTGGATCGTGAAAAAGACCCTCTTGAAACGAAGAACTTCTACAACGATCCCGCCTATGCCGAAACCGTGAAAGAGCTCAAAGTCGAACTCGCCCGCCTGCAAACTGAAGTCAAAGAAACCTTGCCCCCACCTCGCAAGGCTCACGGCAACAAGGCCTTTGATGGTGAACCCGAAGCTTCCGCCCCAACGAAAAAGGGCAAGGGTAAAGCCAAGGCCAAAGCAAACTGACCCTTTCAATCAATCCCTGAACGTCACGCGACAGGACGAAACCACCGATCACCCAAACAAAGACAACTGGTCTGCATGGGCGACCTTCGGAGCCTTCGTCCTGCGCGGCCTCACTGGAACACTCGAGGGCGATGGAACATTTCCCACGCTATCGGCAGGTGGGTGTCCCGCTTCAAGTTGCGTCAAAACTTCACGGGCTCTGCTGATGACAGACTCAGGCAGTCCCGCCAACCTCGCCACCTGAATCCCGTAACTCTTCTCCGCGCTACCTGGAATAATCTTCCTCAGAAAAATGATCTGCTGATTCCACTCCTTCACTGCCACATTGTAGTTTTGCACCCCTTTGCGACTTTTTGATAGCGCTGTGAGCTCATGATAGTGCGTCGCAAACAGCGCCCGCGCGCCGATGTGATCGTGCAAATACTCCGCCACGCTCCAAGCAATACTCAAACCATCAAAGGTCGATGTTCCTCGCCCAATCTCATCCAAAATCACCAGGCTGCGCTCCGTCGCGTTATTCAGAATGACAGACGTCTCATTCATCTCCACCATGAAGGTACTCTGCCCCCTCGCAATGTCATCACTGGCTCCGATGCGGGTAAAGATGCGATCCACCAGCCCAATCTCGGCGCTCGCTACCGGTAAGTAGCTGCCGATCTGTGCCATCAATGTCAAAAGCGCCACCTGTCGCAAATACGTGCTCTTGCCCGCCATGTTCGGTCCTGTAATCAGCAGGAGCCGGTTCTCCTTTGGCTCCAGCGTCACATCGTTCGGCACAAATCGATCTCCTCCCGTAAGATTCTGATCAAGCACGGGATGCCGCCCGTCCCGAATGAACAGATTCCCCGTCTCATTCAACAAGGGACGGTTGTAACTGAATAAATGCGCAGTCTCCGCCAGTGAGACCAATGCATCCAGGGTGGCAATTGCTTCGGCCGTCTCTTGAATCGCCATCAAATGCTCCAGCACCCTTCCCCGCAGCGCCAGAAATTCCTCATACTCCACCGCCTTCGAACGCTCCTCTGCCCCCAAAATCTTATCCTCCATCCGCTTCAGCTCATCCGTGATGTATCGCTCGCCATTCGCAGTGGTTTGCTTGCGATGATAATCCGTCGGAACAGCGCCGGTATTCGCTTTGGTAATCTCAATGAAGTACCCAAAAACCGCGTTGTACTTGATCTTCAAGCTCTTGATTCCGGTGCGCTCAATTTCTCGCGTTTGCAAATCCGCAATCCACTGCCGCCCCAGGGTGGATGCCGCACGCAATTCATCCAGATGCTCATTCCAACCCTGACGGAACAACCCTCCCTCCTTGATGTGCATCGGCGGCTCAGGCACGATCAAATCATTGATCTGGCCTGCAATCACACTCAAATCGTGAAGCCGCCCCAGCAACTGGGCAGGCAGGGAGGTTGGATCCTGCGGACGTGGGTGGGCTCGCTCAATGAGCGTCTGCAAAAGGGTTCGGAGCGCTGGCACCACTTCAAGCGACTGTGCCAGCATTAACAAATCCCGGGCATTGCCGCTGCCCTGGCTGAGCCGCCCACTGGTGCGCTCCAAATCCCGCACCTCCTTCAACAAAGTGCGCACCTGAGACTGCAACATCGACTCCTCTAGAAAACTAGCGATCACATCCTGCCTCTCCACAAGCGCATCAAGATCTCGCAGCGGATGCAAAACCCAGTGTCTCAGACGACGAGCACCCATTGGCGTGCAGGTTCGGTCCAGCGCTCGCAGCAGCGAATGCTGTGGCCCGGACCGTGTGTCCACCAATTCCAGGTGGCTTTGACTCGCCGCATCAATCAGCACACAGTCGCTCGTTTGCGCCACACGCAAGCGCCGGATATGATCAACACTCCGGCGCAATTGATACTGCACATATTGCAGCACCGCACCAGCCGCGCACAACGCAGCACTCATGCCTGTGCAACCAAACCCATCCAACGACTGCACCGCAAAATGCGTCGTCAGACTATGCGTGGCCTGATCGAGCAAGAAATAATAACTCTCGCAAGCCAGGGCCGAAGGCGGGCGACCCAGCACCTCAAGCAAACCCGGTTGCTCATCACTGTGCAGCAACTCGGATGGCCGAAGCCGCTCCAGTTCATCCGCCAAATCCTCCCCACTCCCGAATTCCGCCACCTCAAATTCCCCCGTTGTGTGATCCACGTAGGCCAGGCCAAATTTCTTCCCTTCTTGAAACACGGCCGCCAAATAATTCGACCGATCCGCATCCAGCAAATTCAGATCATCCACTGTGCCCGCCGTGATAATCTGTGCGATTTCCCGCTCCACCAATTTTCCAGGCTGCGGGGCCGTCGTCTGCTCAGCAATCGCCACCCGTTTGCCAGCCTTGATTAACCGCGCAATGTATCCCTGAGCGGCGTGATAGGGTACTCCACACATCGGAATCCCATTGCGCTTCGTCAGCGCGACATTCAGAATCGGCGACGCCGTTTTGGCATCCTCAAAAAACAACTCGTAGAAATCTCCCAACCGAAAAAACAGCAGCACATCCTCCGGCAGCTCCCGCCGCATCGCGAGGTACTGCTTCATCATCGGAGTGCTGGTGGCGTCGGCCATGAGCCGTCACAGTCGAAAGCCCCGCCCCGCCGTCAACCGCCAAACTTCGCCGGAACAGCCAACTTCAATTCGGCACCGCGCCCGATACTTGAGCAAAATCAATTCAAAGCACCCATAAGAGCCAACGTGTCTCTTTATCCGCGCCAAGGAAACTAATCATTTGCGCCATTTTGGCTTTCCCAGATCCGGACAACCAACTCGCCATGTTCGCTAACTGGTTCATTTGCAATGACTTATGTCAGTCTATTCAGCCCTGGCACATTCCATGCAACACAATGGATTGAGAATGGAAACCCACTTTGGGCTTCTCCAAACTGAACCTAAAACAATCAAACCCAAAAACACCATGAGACTGACCCATTGCCAACCCGTTGCTACTGCAAACATCACCCGCCACCCCCTTCAAGGTCTGTTCCGGCATCCTCTCGCCGGACTCCCCGCCTTTGAACAACTCTTCGATTTGGCCAGTTTCCCGGCCTTCAACTCGCAGACTTCCGCCACCCTGGCGGTCGATGTCTACGAAGACGAGGGCAACTACTATGCCCGCTTCGAAGTGCCCGGCGTTAAAAAAGAAGACACCAAAGTCGAACTCGAAGCCCGCAGACTTGCGGTTTCCGTGAGTCGGAAAACCGTGACCTCTGAGAGCGAATCCAGCTTTGAACTGTCTCGCACTCTCACCGTTCCCGATGGCATCCACGTGGAGGCCATCTCGGCAAAACTCGAAGATGGGCTGCTCACTGTGACCCTCCCGAAAGCTGAAACACGCAAACCTCGAGTCATCGAACTGAACTAACCCCAATCGAAATTCCAACCCATTCAAAAGCCATGAACAATACCTGCACCAATCCCCAAACCACCATTGCCGCCCCCGCTGTCGAATCCCGACCTGCACGCCGTCCGCGTTACCAGATCGAAAACAGCCCGGAGGCCCACACCGTGAAAATCGAGCTGCCCGGAGTCGTGAAAGCGGCTGTCCAACTCAACTTGGACGACGGCATCCTTCACCTCAGCGCCCAACGCGCCAACACCGTACCCGAAACATGGAAACCACTTCACCGCGAGCTTTCGGACATCGGTTATGAGTTGCGCTTGAAACTCAATGACCGCGTTGATGAGGCTGGCCTAACCGCCAATCTGGCAGACGGCATACTCACTGTGGTATTGCCAGTCAAAGAGGCCGCGAAGCCCCGTTCCATCACGGTTCAATAAGCCGACCCACAGCGAGCGGTCTCCGATCTCTTCGGAGACCGCTTTTTGCGCTGAAGTGAGTCGTGGCCAATACCCAAAGACCGCTTTTCCACAGCCCGCTGACCATCTCGTCAGACTCCAAACCTGCCCCTCGACAATCTGACAAGTCACAGGAAAATGACGGCTCTCATGAAGCTCTCTACCTGGAACGTCAACGGCATGCGCGCCGCCCTCAACAAGGGCCTCAAAGATTATCTCCTCAACACCGACGCCGATGTTGTCTGCCTCCAAGAAACCAAAGCGGAAGGTCATCAAGTCGATCTTTCATTCCTCCAAGGCTGGCACGCTCTCTGGAACAGCGCCGAAAAAAAAGGGTATTCGGGCACTTGCATCCTTACCCGGGAACCCGTGAAATCCCATTCCTTTGGCATCCGCGTCCCACAACACGATACCGAAGGCCGCGTCATCACCGCGACTTTCCCCACTTTTCATGTCGTGAATGTTTACACGCCGAACGCCAAGGCCGAACTCGCACGATTGTCTTACCGCCTCGATTGGGATAGTGCCTTTCGCACTTACCTGAAACAGCTGGAGGCCAGCAAACCCGTTCTGGTATGTGGCGATCTCAACTGCGCCCACCAGGAAATCGATCTCGCCAATCCAAAATCCAATCGCAACAACCCCGGCTTCAGCGACGCCGAACGTGCCAGCTTTACGCAACATCTGGAGGCCGGTTTCCTGGATGTCTTTCGGGAATTCGACCCAAACCCAGGACGTTTCACTTGGTGGACCATGCGCACCGGCGGTGCCGCTCGAGAAAAAAATATCGGCTGGCGGCTCGACTACTGGCTCGCTTCAACAGGCCTGCGCCCAGCACTCAAAAACTGCCTCATAAGGTCCGATGTCTTTGGCTCCGACCACTGCCCTGTCGAATTGATGATCGATTGAAAGTCTTCGTGATTCGCATTTTTCATGCGAACCTGATTTAACCTGTTGATTCAGGCAAATGGCAGGACCTCCCTTGCCAAAGCCGTATAAATTCTCGACGCATATCCGCGTTTGATCCCATTCCCCATGAATCGTTTTCTGCTTACCCCTTTAGTCATCCTCGCCAGCTGCTCAACTCAGCCAGGAAGCTCGCAGGGCAGTTTGCCACCAAGCCCAAGCGGCATGCCCCAAATCATTAACGTTTCGGCCTATGACCCCAAGGAACGTCAACGTGAAGGCAGCAGTTTCTCAGAACACGACGTCTCTGCGCTTCGCATGAACGGCGCCAGCGGCCTAATCGCGCGCGCTGGCAAGGGTGGAAACCTGGATGAAAAATGCGCAAATTTCTTGGCTTCGGCAGATCGCAACGGAATGCTTCCCGGCATTTACTATCGAGTCCAGCGGCATGTCGATGCCGTGGCGCAGGCGGATCAAATGGTGAACCGGGCACTCGCTCTGGCTCGTGGCCGCGCTTGGAATGCACCATCGCTACTGCTCTGCGGTGATTTTGATGGCGACCTGCCGCTTTCATCCATTGTACGCTTCATGGACCGCGTGGAAGCGCGCACGGGGGTCGTGCCGGTTGCGTATCTAGAGAATAGCACGCAGCTCAAGCAAACACTCAGCCGTGCCGATGCGGCAACCAAGGCCAAACTGCGTCGCATGCCGTATTGGTTGGCGTTGTATGCGCACGATAGCGGTGCGGGTCCAGTATATCCAGCCCCCGGAAACCCACGCGGTTTGGTGAATCAATACGGCGTCTGGTCAAATTGGACAATGTGGCAATACGGCGGTGTGGACTGGCAGGGCGGTCGCTCTCGTCCGAAAGTCTACAATCACGGCTCGTATCGCTTCAGCCCCTACTTTGGCAACCTCGATCGCCCGACCGAGCGAAACGTCTTCAATGGCTCCCAGGCAGGCTTGCAGTCGTTCTGGCAACAACATGGCCTACCGCTTCGTTGAGCAGCGGTAGATGAAGACGACGTTGACTCTCACACTCCTACTGATATCGGCCTCGTTTGCAGCCGATACGCCCAACCTCGCTGGAACCAAGGGCAACGTGGGCACGGGCGAACAACCGAAGCTCGTTCATCGATTGGAAATCACAAAGCCAGGTGTGTATGAAAACTTCCGCGTCGACGCTCAGGGCAAAGGCGGCAACATCGTCAAAATCACCGCAGACGATGTCACCTTGAGAAACTGCGAGATCTTCAACGGCAGCGGAAATGGTGTCGGCGTCTTTGGTGAACGGGTCCTGATCGAAAACTGCCGCATCCATGATCTGCTGAGCGGAACCTTCGAAGATCAGCACGATGCCCATGGCATCACTGGCAGTTGGGGTGATGTGACCATCCGCAACTGTGACATCTCGCACATCTCTGGGGACTGCGTGCAATTTGATCCAGATCGTAAATCGCGTGGCCGTGTCACTATCGAACACTGTCATCTTTGGGCAGGTCCACTCGCAGAAGACGGCCCTGGATTCAAGGCCGGACAGAATCCAGGCGAGAACGCATTCGACTCCAAAACAATGCCCGATGGCGAGCGCTGCCAGCTGATCATTCGCCATTGCTACATGCACGGCTGGAGCCAACCCTCACAGATTCAAAATCGCGCAGCGCTGAATTTGAAAGAGCATATTCATGCGGTGATCTCAAACTGTGTCTTCGATGACAATGAGATCGCCATCAGAGCCCGCGGGCCCGGTGGACGCGGCAATGCGCATGTGACCATCAAGGATTGCGCGATCTTCAACACGCAAATTGGGGTGCGCGCCGAAGACAAGATCGAACAGCTCAAAATCAGCGGCATGGGCTGGGGTCCGGGTGTGAAGTCACGCATAGAGCGACACAACGGCAAGGAGCTTCCAGGCTTCGAAAGCAATGGCGATCACGATGCAGCACCAATTAGCGAACTCATTTCAAAACCAACACCTTAAGTTCAGTCACGTCGTCATTTCAGCAGCCACCTGCTTCAGCGCATCCACAAAGGCGCGCGTCGATGTCGACGCACGGCCCCTCTGCCAAAGGACAATGAAGTCCCAAGTGGCTCTCGCATCGCTGACTGGCACAAAGGTCACACCAGGATGTGATGCCCTGAGAAAATACTCAGGCAGCAGTGTCACCGCGGACTCTGCCACAACCTCAGAGAGCAAATTTGTGAGGCCATCCACAATCAAGGCAAAGCGTGGCTTGAAACCCGCCAATTTGCAAAGCGCGATCATCCAGCGATTGCGGCCAGGCATTTGATCCTCGTCCAAACCGATGAAATCTCGCCCCCTGAGCTCGTTGAGTGCGACATTTTTTTTCGCGGCCATCGGATCACTATCAGAAAAAGCCACGCAAACACCCAAAGAGCGAAGTTTGGCACAATGAAACTCTTTGGCCGCAACAACACCTTCTTGTCCGATCAAAGCGATGTCGAGTTCGCCTGCGTTCAAGCCGTCAATCTGCTCGCGTGGAGACATGTCATTCAGCTTGAGCTTCAAATTCGGCTGTGTTTTGCGAAGCCTCGCCAATGCGGGTGTGAGCACCAATTGCGCCGCCGACCCGAGATAACCGATGCGTAGCTCGCTTCGCTCACCGCGTGCCTGACGGCGCAGTTCGGCCATCGCTCCGTCGTAGTTTTCGACAATTGGCAACATGGACTTCACCAAGGCGTGACCGAGCCCAGTGGGCTTCACGCCGCTCGATTCACGTTCCAGCAACTTGCCACCGATCTCATTTTCTAAGGCTTGCATCTGCCGACTCAGTGCTGGCTGCGTGATGCGCAATCTCACGGCGGCACGATTCACACTGCCTTCTTCAATGACTGTGAGCAGGGCTCGGATGCGATCGATCATGGCGGGTAGGCTATGTGCAATCGGCATACCTGCAACGTCGAAGCGGTATTACCCGCGATTGCGTGAAGGGCGCATCATCTGCGCATCGGCAAATACACCGATTCAAACTCAAACATCAAACACCCCCATCCATGAAAATCGCCATCATCATCATCGCAGACACCAACGCCAACACAGACGACACCAATGGCCGCGCCTTCAATGGCCTCAGCCTCGCCCTCGAAAGCAAGCAGAAGGGAGACGATACTGCCGTCATCTTCATCGGAGCCGGCACGCGCTGGCCTGCTGCGCTGAGTAACCCAACTCACCCCTTCTTCGGACTCTACAATGAAGTGCGTGATGTCGTGCGCGGTGCCTCATGCGGTTGCGCAGCAGTCTTTGGTGCCACCGAAGGCGTCGAAGCCTGTGGTCTTCCCCAGCTAAAGGACAATGCTGTCCCGAGAACACCCGGCCTCGCCAGCGTGCGTCAGTTCCTCGCCCTCGGCTACCACACGCTCGTCTTCTAAGGCCCACATCGCTGAGCCCGGCGGCCACTTGTGCCGCTGGGGTCACGTCCCAAGGGCGATGCTTGGTTCTATCTCTTCACCTTCTTGGCTGCGTGCCGGACATAGTCGCAAAAGTTCTCACCCGCAGGAGTGACATCGCCCTTCAACGCACGGCCAAGGCCCACTTCCTGAAACACTTCCGTGTCTTGGATCGAGCGAAACGCTAACCGTGCCCCGATAACGCGTTCGGCGAGTCTCGATACTAACGCGATGCCGCGTCCTCCCGCCACTTCCGTAACAAGGCTGCTCATGCTGTCGCATTCGACTGCGATACGTGGGGGCGACTGCCCCAGGAAGACCTCATTCAGCATGTGATGATAGTCCGAGTAATCATCCCGGCGGAACACGACCAGCGGATGATCCAGGAGCTGGTGAACCTTCACGCGCGGTAGCTTCGCGAGTGGATGATTCGGAGCGCAGGCGACCACGAGCGGAACCCGCAGCAAGGGTTCGAAGGTCAAGCCCTCGGCATTCGCTTTCAAGGGGCGGACCATCAGGCCCAATTCGAGTTCACCTCGACGAAGACCGGCGGTGATTTCATCACCAGCCAGATCGTGTAGGTTCACCGTCACACGCGGCACCGCTTTGCGAAACGCAGCCAGCGCGGGGGGAAGCATATCCACAGTGGGGGACGGTGCGTAGCCGACTTGCAAAGTGCCGTATTCACCACGGGCCAGTGCTCGCACGTTCTCCACCGCTGCGTCGGTATTGGCCAGGATTTGCTTTGCTTCTGCAGCGAAGAGTTTCCCCTCAGCAGTGAGAGTCACACCGCGCGGTCCGCGCAGAAGCAAGTCCACGCCGATCTCGTCTTCCAAGTCCTGCACCTGTCTGCTCAGTGCCGGCTGAGCAACACGCAGCGCCGCAGCCGCCTTGGTGAAGTTCAAATCCTCCGCCACTCGAACGAAGTATCTCAGGTGTCGCAATTCCATGCGCGGAGAGTCATGCCCGAAAAGCATCGCTGCGCAAGGATCAAGGTATTGGGCACTTCCACGAGCACCCGCGATGATCGCTCGTCACGAACAAGCGTCCGCTGACGAATCAAACAACAATAGCATCTCAATACCCATGAAAACCACGCTCGAAAACAAAGTCATTCTCATTACCGGAACCAATCGCGGCATTGGCCGCGCACTTGTCGAAGTAGCCCTCCGCCATAACCCAAAAAAAATCTACGCCACCGCTCGCAAGGTGAGCGATCTGCCCGACTTCGGCGATAGTCGTGTCGTGCCGATGACGCTGGACATTACCGATGCCGCGCAGGCCCAAAAAGTGGCTGAAATGTCGGGCGACGTCCAAATCGCAATCAATAACGCCGGCGCACTCGCATTCGGCAGTGTGCTGGGTGACACCGTCCAGAGTCTCGAGAGCGACATGCGGGTGAACTACTTCGGCACGCTGAACGTGGCACGCGCCTTCGCTCCGATTCTCTTGGCTCAGGGCGGCGGGGCGATTGCCTCCGTCAGCTCCATCGTCGGTCTCGCCAGCATGGCGGGCATCGGTGGCTACTGCGCATCAAAAGCGGCATTGCACTCCGCTATTCAAGCCATGCGTGCGGAGCTGAAGCCCAAAAACATCGCGGTCTTTGGCATCTATCCGGGGCCGATCGACACAGACATGGCGAAAGAGATGCAAATGGATAAGACAAGTCCAATCACGACAGCCGAGAACATCTATGCTGGCTTCGCCGCTGGAACCGAGGAGATCTTCCCCGATCCTATGTCAACGCAGATGGGCGCCATCTATGCGCGCAATCCGAAGGAACTGGAGCAGACGTTCGCCTCCTTCTAACCCCAGCCATCGCGTCACAATACCTGCGATTATGATTACTGTTGGAGATCTCGCGCCCGGCGGCGAAGCTCACCTTGAGCGATACGCCACCGGAGTCATTCCTCTCCTTCACGCCGCTGGGGTAAAGATCATTGGTCGCTACCGCGGCATCGAGCCACTGGTTGGGAACGAAGCTCTCGATTTGGTGTCGATCATGGAATTTGCCAGCGTCGAAGCCATGAAAGAGTTCCTGACCAGCGAAGCTTACCTCGCGGAAGTGCCGCACCGGCAGCGCGCGTTCCGCGATCTCAAGACATTCGCTTGCGAGACATTGTAAGCGACATATGAAGGTCCCGAGCGCTCGGGGCTATCATGTTAAGGGTTTCTTTCGCTTGGCACGTTGTATTGCCAAAGCCCCATCAGGCTATGCACGAACGGCATAGCGGCAACTAGGAACTGGCATTACCCGACGAACACAACTGAACGGAGGATGGTCTCGCATGAAAGCACTCAACCTCACCACCCGCCCTCCTCGTAGTCCCCGCGTCCGCCTCGGTGGATACACCATCCTGCCACGTCTGCTCGACAAAGCCCGCGCTGTCATCGCTGGCACGGCTGGCGAATACAAATACAATAACCCCAACGACGGCCATTTCTTCCGCTTCACAGGCATAGCGCCGGATGCGCTGATGGAGCAGGTGAAAACTGGCGCGGGTGACTGGGACATGCTGCTTTGGGTGAATGCGAACACACCACTCAAACGCACGCCTTTGGAGATCAGCCAGTGGTCCGACTGGACGGAGACGGTGGCCTTCAATGATGTCGAAATGCGCGAGTGGTTCACTGAGCAAATCAAACGCCTCAACCCCGCACGCGAAGACCTGCGCGGCACCTTCGACTACCTCGATCTCGATGACTACGTCAGCTTCGGCGGCGTTGCATGATTCATCACCTTCCTCCCCGAAAACCAATACCCACACAAAGCACAACATAACTATGAAAACAGCCATCCTCATCATCAGTGACCCTAAAGCAGGCGAAGAAGCGCTTGCACGAGTGTTCAACGGTCTCGCCGTTGCCGCCGAAGGCAAACAAGCAGGAGACGAAGTCGAAGTCAGCTTCATCGGCACCGGCACACGCTGGCCTGCAGAACTCTCGAAGGTCACCAGCCCGGTCAACGGCCTCTACAACGCCGTTCGCAATCTCGTCGTCGGTGCCTCATGCGCCTGCGCCGCCGTTTTCGGTGCCACCGAAAGCGTGAAGGCCTGCGGCATCGAAGAAAAGAAAGACAATGCACTCAGCGGAACTCCTGGCTTGCTGAGTCTGCGTCGTTACCAGACGGAAGGCTGGCAAATTCTGATCTTCTAAGTCAGAATGTGTGCCGTATGCCGCATTCGATAACCCAGCTCCGCAATCTAGGACCCCGCTGTGCCGAGTGGCTCGAACAGATCGAAATTCACGACGAAAATGATCTCCAGGCCATCGGCGCAGCGACTGCCTATCGAGAACTGGTCCAACGCGGTATCGTCAAACCACATCGCATGCTTCTCTACGCTCTAGGCGGCGCCATGATGGATCTCGACTGCATGAAAATGTCACGTCATCTCAGGCGCGATCTCGAAGATGAGGCCTCCATTAACTGATCTCTTACTCTACCAAAACCATGGCACATAAGTTCCTCGACATCGCTTTCACGCCAAAGGTGCTTGACGCACAGCAGCGCTTTTATGGACGGTCGCAGGTGCTCCCTCCTGCTCCTGGTGATGATCCTCTCGGGCCGGATGAAACGGCCTTCATTGAGGCACGCGATAGTTTTTACATGAGCAGTGTGAGCGAAACTGGCTGGCCCTATATGCAGCATCGCGGTGGACCAGTTGGCTTTTGCCAAGTGACTGGTCCAAACGATATCGTCTTTGCCGACTACAAAGGCAATCGACAGATGCTCACCACAGGCAACGTGGCCAGCAATGACCGAGTCTGCCTTTTCATGATGGACTATCCACACCGCGAACGGCTCAAAATTTTAGGTCATGTCGAAGTGCTGGATGCTCGTGATCATCCTGAACTCGTTCAACAAGTCACCACGCCCGAGATGGCAAAAATCACCGAGCGCCTCTTTCGTATTCGTGTTGTCTCCTATGACTGGAACTGTCCTAAATACATTACTCCCCGTTTTACCGCTGCGGAAGTGAGCGAAGCCGTCACTCCGCTCAAAGCACGCATTACTGAACTCGAAGCCCAACTCAAAATGCGAAATCCATAAACTCACGCCCGCCTCTGCCTCCATTCACTGACGAAACCGCCACACAGAAAGTCCAAGCTGCCGAAGACGCTTGGAACAGCCGCGATCCTGAACGCGTTTCCCTGGCCTACACAGAAAACACCGAGTGGCGCAACCGCGATGAATTTCTCAACGGCCGCGAAGAAGTGAAGGCTTTCCTCAAAACGCAAATGGGCGAAGGAAACCGATTACCGGCTCAAGAAGACACTCTGGGCCTTCACCGGCAATCGCATTGCGGTCCGCTTCGAATACGAATGGCATGATGAGGCAGGCCAGTGGTGGCGCAGTCATGGCAATGAGAACTGGGAGTTCGACGAGCACGGCTACATGGCCCGCCGCTTTGCCAGCATCAATGACCAAAGGATCGCGGAAGCCGAGCGCAAGTTCCGCTGGGAACGCGCTTGATCGACCTGCCGTTTTCATCTCTTAGGTCAAACGCAAAACCTTGATTCGCGTCGAGTGTCGCGCCATGCTCTGACGCATGATCCGTTTTCTCATTCCCAGCGTCTTGAGGCGTCCTCCCGTTTCGACAGGTGTGACACCGGCTCCTCGCACATTACCACCTGATTCGGATGGCTCACTCACCAGCATGGCTAAAGGTGTGAACGACGTGCTCAACTACTATATTCAGGTGACTGACACGAAGGCAAGCATCTTCATAGCAGGCAGTGTAGCCGCGGCCTCTTTTTTGCTGATGAAATTTCCAGTGGGCTTCTGGCCTCGATCACTGTATTTTTTGGCAGCTTCAAGCCTTGGAACAACCTTGGTGCTCGCAACCTTGGTCGTTTTGCCTCGGCTTCCGGCACGAAGCGGCACAGGCAGCGTGTTCTGGGGTGACATTTCGGGCTGCACCGATTCGACAGACTATCGCGATCGTTTTGGCAAGACCGCTTCCTCTGGCCTTTTGGATGAAGAGTATAGCGTGCTCAATTTCCACACGGCACGTATTTTGGAGAAAAAGATCCGAATCCTTCGTGCCGCGATTCTTTGCTTTCTCACCGGAATCTTAACGGCCCTTCCACATCACTTAATCAACTCCTGAGACCAGAAATTTCCCATGTCCACCGTCACACGACTTTACCTCATCCGTCATGGAGCCACTGTGCTCACTGCCGAAGACCGCTTTGCGGGTGCCACCAACGTTGCTCTTTCTAACGAAGGCCGCCGCCAAGCGTCTGCTTTAGCCGTTAGGCTCAAAGGCGTCAAATTCAGCGCCATTTACGCTTCACCCTTGGATCGCACCATGGAAACCGCTTCCATTCTTGCTCAGCCCCATAAGCTGGAAGTTCAAGCCCGCGACGGTCTGCGCGAGATCTCCCATGGTCGATGGGAGGGCATGACGCGAGAAGAAGTGCTTACAGCGTATCCAGATGAAGTCGCCGCATGGGATGAGGATCCCTACACCTTCGCACCCGTTGGAGGTGAATCCGGACTTGCCGTCACTGCCCGAGCGCTACCTCCTCTCATGGAAATCTGCTCAGCCCACCGGGGCGAACATGTGGCCATAGTTTCTCACAAAGCCACCATTCGCTTAGTGATCAGCTCAATGCTTGGCTTTGATCCTCGACGTTATCGGGACAATTTGGATCAGTCCCCGTGCGCCCTCAACATTGTGGATGTGCGTGGACCCACGTGTTTCCGGCTCACCCTCTTTAACGACACCTCTCACTACCTTGTAGAGGCAGGTGACGTGCCCCCAGTGCCCCAGCGACGCCTTTCAGGACATTGGTAGCACCAATTCACCTATTGCAGGGCTTCCCTCTGCGAAGGCGTAAGATAGCTCATTGCCTTGTTCACGTCACTGCGTATCCATGCGTTGACCTTCGTTGCCTGGGCCATCGAAAGGCTCAGTCTATCTGCAGAAGTTCCCGAAATTTGCTTTTTTTGATCGCTTGCTGGTGCAGCCCGATAGCCCGCAATTTTAGCGACCTCTAACTGCGATGACTTCACGCTTTCCTTGTCGCTCTCAGGCACCCAAACCGAGTCAGCACACTTCACTTTCTCGGCAGCGACAATCAGTTTAGGTAGGGGAAGAATTCTTGGGTCATATCGAATGGCAGTTACCTCGCGTCCGCTCATAAAGCCAGCCTCGGTTGCAATCACCCCTTCAATCTGGCCCAGTGCCATCTCACCCGTCCAAAAACATGACATCGCAAACACCGCCGACTTCAGTCCCCCAAATGACTCACTCGCTAAAACGGTCAAATATCCTGGCGCTGGACGATTCACCTTCTTCAAGGTAGCAATCATCCGCTCAGCGATCCCACCTATATCCCAGACTTGATCTTTGCGGGGAATGATGTCCGAGGCTTTGTTGTCTAGAAACCTTACCACCTGATAGTTCCAAGCTGGTTCACCAAATCGCTTGAGCACTTCGGCATCCTTGCCGGTCTTGTTGTTGTGAATAAGCAATGGTGTGAACTCCGATTCAATCGCCTCCACCAATAACCGGTTGGACAGCACTTCCCGCCCGAACTGCTGACAACCAACACATCCAGGAATCTCCTGGAACAGAGCAAACACAGGCTTCCCACTTGCTTGGCTCGAAGCCAAAGCAACGTCCAAGTCTCGCCCCCATAACACCCTGCCAGCTTCAATAGGTTGCTCCGCACAGCCCGCCTGACTTGCCAGCAAGGAACTGAGCACCAAGAAGATTGCCAATCTGCCATTCATAGTCATTGGAAACACAAACTGCCCATTTATTCCCATGAAATCCGACATCACAGCAAAATCAGACACAGAAATGGCTGAGATATAGTCGCGGTCAAGGCCGTTTGAGACCCTTACCCAATGAAACAACAAGTTGCCTTTTTTCTATTCGCGATCAGCTATGCCATGTTCGGCGCGCCTACCTCAAATGTTCTCTTTATCCTGGCCGACGATCTCGGCTGGAGTGACACCACTCTTTACGGACACACCCAATTCTATCAGACCCCCAACATTGAACGACTTGCCAAACGTGGCATGACTTTCACCCAGGCCTATTCGGCTAGCCCGCTTTGCTCACCCACCCGCTCTGCCATTCTCACCGGACTAAGTCCCGCCCGCACCGGCATTACCACACCCAATTGTCACGTTCCACAGGTTGTACTCAACGCGACCACCGGCAAAAAGGCGCCCGTCGATCACAAAGTGCTCCAGCCAAATCCAGTCACGCGCCTCAAGACAGACTACCCCACCTTAGCTAAGTCACTGAAAGCCGCTGGTTATGCCACAGGCCATTTTGGCAAATGGCATCTCGGACCTGAACCTTATTCTCCATTGGAGCACGGTTTTGACGTCGATTTGCCGCACACGGCGGGACCGGGCCCTGCAGGCAGTTACGTTGCCCCCTGGAAGTTCAAAGACTTCGACCATGATCCCGATGTTCCCGATCAGCATATCGAAGATCGCATGGCCCTTGAGGCATCGGCCTGGATGGAGAAAAATCATGGCTCTCCCTTTTTTCTCAATTACTGGATGTTCAGCGTGCACGCTCCCTTCGATGCAAAGAAGACTTTGATCGAAAAACACCGCACCCGGGTCAATGCCAAGGATCCTCAACGAAGTCCCACTTATGCCGCTATGATAGAAAGCATGGACGATGCCATCGGAACCCTGCTCGATACGTTGGATCGGCTCAAAATCGCTGAAAACACCATCATCATTTTCACCGCAGACAATGGCGGCAATATGTACAATGAAATTGATGGCACGACACCAACAAGCAATGTCCCCTTGCGCGGAGGCAAAGCCACGATGTTTGAAGGCGGCACCCGAGTCCCCTGTGTCATTGCATGGCCGGGCATCACGACTCCTGGCAGCCGGAGTGACGCAATCGTGCAAAGCGAGGACTACTACCCCACACTACTCAGCGGCCTTGGCCTAAACCCCAGCCCAAATCAAGTTTTTGACGGCATCGACATTCTCCCCGCACTCAAAGGTGAAGCACTGGATCGCGAAGGGGTCTTTCAATACTTCCCCCACAATCCATCCGTCCCCGATTGGCTTCCCCCTGCCGTTTCCGTTCACCGGGGGAACTACAAGCTCATTCGGATATTCCACGGGGGCGAAGCTGGAGCACATCGACATCTCTTGTACAACGTTCGAGATGACATCGGCGAGAAAGAGAACTTGGCCCTTCAACAGCCGGAGTTGGTTACTGAACTCAATCTATTGATTGATGACTTTCTCACGGAAACCGACGCAGTCGTCCCCGTTCCCAACCCGGAATTTGATCCTGCCAAGTATCATCCCGAACTTGAGGGCATTCAAAAGCCCAAGGCTAAAGTCCCCGCCAAAGCTGTGGCAAAGTCCAGAACCGTAGGCCGTTGGAACCATAGTTCCGATGCCTCGCCCGAGCTCGTCGCTGGCAGAATCCAAATCAAAGCCACGGGCGGCGATCCCTGGATCAGCACCCGAGCCCATATTCAAACTAATGAGGGCAAGCTCGTTGTGAACCTGACGTTCAGCTCCGAAGCGGCAGGGCCAGCCTCGATCTACTTCACTGAGTTGGATCAAACAGCCTTTCACAAAGACCAGTCCGTCAGCTTTGACACCCATCCAGACGGGTCACCCCACGACTATCAGGTGACCCTCCCCATCTCCAAACTCCACGCAATAAGGCTCGACCCAGCAGCCAAGAGAGGCCAAGTTAAAATCACTCGATTCACCATCAGCTCCCCTTCCAACAAGCAACTCCTAAACCTACTCGACGAGCAGGGTCGATGATCGACCAGACTTGATCATGCTGAAGTTTATACGAGTCAGGGTTTCTCGATCCTAAAAGACTTACCGGATTCGAAAAGATCACCCATTGCTCTGAGGTTTTGAGTTGCTCCGTTTTGTCCCGCCGTAGAACTCCGTTGGATGGCGTGATCGATCGTTTCCACCGCCTTGCTGAAATCTCCAGCCTCGGCATACGCCGCAGCCAAACAACTTAGAACACCAACATCTTGATGTTTAGTCAGATCAGCAGCGCGCGAAGCAAGGGCCACAGCTCTCGCCCCATCTCGTGCGCCTTCATCAGCAGTGGTCGCTAGCATCCAAGCGTAGTTGGAAAGTGCGGCTAACTGATTTGGATCTGACGCCAGCGCGGCTTCAAAGCATTCTTTCGCCAGCAAATACTCCCCTTCCATATAGTAAACATTTCCAAGTGAAGTGTTTGCATTCGGGTTGCTTGGCCGTAGTTCCAAAGCTCGTAAGAAGTGCTTCTTCGCTTCTCCAAACTTGCCACTTGTTAGCAAGAGATTGCCCAAATCATTGTGTGCGGCAAGAAAGTCCCCACGTTTCTCTATCGCCCGTCTCAGATCTTCTTCAGCTTCCTTTAACTGTCCGATGTCCCTCAGTAGCGTCCCCCGATTATACAAAATCCCTGCATGATTCGGCAGCAATCTCAATGCCTCGTCATAACTATGCAAAGCATCTTCAAATTGTCCCCTCGCCTGCAAGATATTTCCTTGGTTCGAATGCCCTTCAGCAAAATGAGGCGCGAGTCGAATCGATTCACGAATGTGGAATAACGCCTCATCTAATCGCCCTGCCACCATCAATGCATCGCTATACTCATTGTGCGCAACCCATGCATTCTTGTTCTCACTGATTGCCGCCATCCAAAACGTGTCCAAATTACTGTAGAGGGCTGTTTGTTGTCGCGTTAGCTGAAAACTTACGAATGCGATGAAGACCGCAATGGTTCCACGCAACCAACTCGAACGAATACGCCAAACAGCCACTCCCCCTAAAGCAAATAACGCAAGCGCAGGAAGCTGCACCCACCGATCCGCTACCCAGGCGTACCTCATCCCATATACACTCAAAAATCCTAGCACCGGAAAAAGCGCCCCGACAAAGAATAGAAAGGCGGCCCAAATTCCCCTTTGACGCGACCACGCCAAAGTCACCATGATCATTAAAACTCCCAGGACACCAGCCCACTGCGCCACTTGGGAAGCATCCAATTCCCATCGATAGTAGATAACACAGAGCGGATGGGGCCATGCGAGCTTAAGAATGTAGAAGCATATGGCCTGACCTGAAAGAACGAAACGATCAAGCCAAGAGATTTCGAAAATCTCGCCCTTCGCCCCTATATGGTGCGTCTCCATCCAGTTGATCGCTATTCCCAAGGCTATCGAAACCAAGAAGAGAGGTAGTGTGGGTATCAAGTCGCGCCGAAACCCGATTCGACCCGTCTTCCACCAGCAGATTACAAGAAGACTAGGAGGCAGAACAAAAGCAGTGATTTTGGAAAGCAGTGCCAAAATGAAAAGCAATGTCCCTAAAATCCACCATCGAGACTGCCTTCGCGAATCTACAGGGCTCCACCATGACCAGTATCGACCAAAGGCGATTAGGGACGCCAAGAAGAAGAGCATCGCAAGAACATTTTTGCGTTCTGTAATCCAGCCCACCGACTCCACCATCATCGGATGCACCACAAGCAGCGTCGCAGCAAGCCAAGCCCCTGGAACTTCCAGACGCTTGAGGACCATGCCAAAAAACACTCCGCAAATGCCATGGGCAATCACATTGGTCAGGTGAAAAGCAAATGGATTCCAACCCCAGAGTTGGTAGTCCAACCAAAATGAAGTGGCCGTTACTGGGTAATACTGCTGCAGGGTCGTCGGCACCATCCAGATCAACCGCAAACCATTAAGATCCTTCATGACCCATTCGACTTCCGTCGTCCAGTCTCTGTCATCCCACAAAAATGGTCCATGCATGCAAGGCCAATACGCAGACACGGCGACAACAACCAACAGCCAAGGTAGTAGGCGCGTCAGATTGCATCTGCTAAGAACTTGAGAATTCATGGTCAAAATCACAAAAGCCGTTTGGTCATGCTAAGATGTCTGCGAGTTTGAATCAATGCAAACGACCAGCCTTATTTGATCGAGTCGCGCTGTACATTGTATGTGACTGGCTGTTTGGATGCTTCGCAGTTAAGCGGAACACATGCGAGCAAGAATGACAGTCGCCGTCCACTCCTGTAAAGGGACCAATCAAACTCATTACTTCGTTTCAAAAGATCGGCCCAGCGGTTCCGAATATCTCGTCAAGACTGGGATTCCATAGGCTTAGGATCTCAAGGCACTTCGCGCTTAGGCCGTCTACCAAGAGTTCGTGGCCCGCAGATTCGTTTGCACAATCCGAATGCCTTTGTTTGCCTTGGCATGCGTAATCGAAGAAACGAACTGCGTTGACCTTTTCCTGATCAAATGTGCAAAAAGAAGAACCCTCCGGTCTTCGATGATTATCCCCGGGCCCTCAATCATAGACAAGTTGGGCAGTTGCGACCGCATCACTGTTCGCAACGAATCGCAGCCAATAAGCACCAAAGGCAGCAGGAAACGTATGCTGTGTTGGGCTGTCAGCCTGCACATCAAAAATCTTATAGGGCACCCAAAGCCCAGTGCCTGAGATGTCCACTTCGACTGTCACCTGCACCAGTTTGTCGGCGGTAAGCGTGAGACGCTTGCGATCGTAGCCTGTGCAAAGATACGGATCACTAGGGACTCCGGTCTTGGTGGCCGTCCTCAGCCAGGGTCCTCCCTCACCCCGGACCTTACCAAACTTCCAAAGATCATCGACCGCACCTACCCAAAGGGCCGTTTTGCCGTCGCTCGACCTAACGATACGCTCGCCTGCTGCATCACCGCGAACACCGCTTATCACCATCAAACCCCGGTAGCTGGCATAGTCCTTGATTCGACGATTGTGAGTCGCAATTGGCCGGATCTTGGCAAAGCCTCCCGCATTTTCGGCTGGCAACTCAAAAAAGGTGCCCCCTGCATTGAACAAGTCTCGCTCAGTGCACACCTCACGACAAACGCGCTCGGCTCCCAAAGGTCCCTCCTTGTCTAACCCCTTGTCACCGCGTGGCAGACGCCAACGACCCTTGTGATCCACATAAACGATCGATGCCTCGTCGTAGGAGAGGACCCCCTCAGGAATAGCCGCCTTTTTCGAGGTCCACTCGAGACCTTGTGGATCCTCCACAGGTTCCAGATCAAATGCAGTGCCCATATCGTAAACCGCTTTCGACTTCCCTGGGGTGTTCGAGATGAATCGCAATGTCTTCAAGCCGCCTCCACGTGCCAGCAGTAATCCTCCCGTGACATCCGTATCCGCTACCCCCGCTATCCCTTCAAACATGGCAGCAGCCTCATTCGTTCTCGGATCGTCATTGCGGTAGTGAAACATGGCGGTGATCTTCGGGCATTCGCTGGCGCACTTCACACGCACCCAGACTCCAACTTCCTCCGACTCAAACGCGAGGGTGACGTGCTCCTGGTTCGGCTCAGGACTTAGCACCCGAAGACTCTCCCACTTGCCGTTGCCCTTTCGGTCCACCTCCACCTCAATATCGCCTTTGGGATTCTCCCCCCATGTGAGGTGTAAGGAACGATGCTTATAACCCGCAAACAAAAAGGGTTCGCTTACCTCGCCTGCCTTCACCGGATCCTCCAACCAAACCGCCCCACGACCCATCACCGGTCCGAACTGATCAATCTGATCGGGTGCCACAAACCACAAATTCGATTGGGACTGGCCTGGCCCGGCAAGCTCTCCTTTAGCCTTTCTGACGTTGAGAAATTCCTTGTTCGCGGAGTCATCACAGCCAAAGACAATCCGATCCTGCCAGCGCGCAAAGTCACCGATCACTTTCAAGTAGTTGCTTCTTGGCAAAATGCCCGCGCTGCTGGTCGGCGTGAAACCCTTGGGAAAACGCCAGAACGCCCCATGCATCGTCATCAATAGATCGTTTTCACCAATGTCTCGAATGCGCGGCCACTCCGTGTTCCAGCCATGCGCTCCATCGTAGCTATGGCTGGACTTGGGAAGCCTGTAGCTATGCCATCTCCCCTCGTATAGGCACATCAAAATCAATGACCGGTGATCCCAGCCCACACTCCAGATCGGGTCGGTTTCCGGGTTCGTATTGCCACGGATTCCGCCAGGACCTGACACCTCCGTGAATTGATTGCGCCGCACCAACTTCCAGTCCTCACCAGGTTTCGTCCATTCACCGAGCGCACCACTAGGCGTCGCCGGATCGGTGGTCACGCGCTTGTCGCGATCACCGTTATTCGCATACACCAGCCGTCCCTGACCGCTAAACAGCCCTTTGCCGTGATAGCCTGGCAGTTCCGATTTCAGGGTAGCTGGATGCTCCTCCTTGGAAAATCCGGGCTTCGGCGTGTTGCCATCCTGAATGAGCCCAGTGACCTCCAACGTCTTCAAATCCACCTCGTAGAGCCCCTCCTCCATCGTCGCATAGTACGCTTTTCCAGCCGGATCGATCAAATGCCGCGCATTCCCCGTCAATCGCCCTGGCATCTTCGCCGGGGGAATCACCCGCACCTGCCGTTCAGCATCAATCACATAGGGCCCAATGAGAAGCTGCTGGGTCTCTGGATGAATCATACGGTTCGCCGGCGTGCCCCCAACGCTTTCCGGCCGGATGACTTGCTGCAAATCCGGCATGATCTCATAAAGCTTGTCGCTCGATCCAAACGGCAGATGCGGCCCATAAGTGATCACCCAAAGCCGGTCTGCCCACGGCACCACCGCGCCCGTGCCGCACTCGCCCTCATTGTTAAACATCGCCAAGCTCGGATAGATACCGCTGATCTGTTTCGGCTGCTCCGCGCGCAAGCAGACAGCAGCGAGACCCAGGCATGACAAAAGAAAAGCACATTTCATGCGTCACTTCAGCACAAACAACGGCTGCAAGGCAAGACCACCCGCTTATGATCCACGGAAATCTGTTACACTTCAAATGTCTGATCCACCTCTCCCTTACTCCCTCTGGCAGGGCCTCCAGTTTGAATGGCTTTGGGTCTATCATGGCGACGTGCCGCGGGTGGAGACCTGGTCGGGCGACATCACCGTCCCTGCAGGATGGTTCTGGGTGGATTGCGGTTTAGTCCGGATTGAGGTCGAGGGTCGGCTCATTACGGTCCGACCCGGACAGGGGTTCTTCTCCGCGCCTGGAACTCGTCGTCAATGGTTCGCCACGGGCACTCGACTGCTTTCTGTCGGCCTGCGTTGCCTGACATCAAAAGGTCTGCCGCTGTTCCGGGAGGGATTGAATCTCACGTCGGCTCGCTCCGCCTCTGAACCCCTTCGGAAAGCCACACTCACCCTGCTCCGGGCGGTGCACGGTCGGCGGCGGCGCGTCACCTTCCAGGAAGCCAGCGCGCCTATCGCACGTTCACTGGCTACTTGGTGTGATCACGAGGCCGCTTTCCGCGAATGGTTCCGCAGCTATCTTCTCGCATTGCAGCGCCTGGGAGTGCGGACGACCGCTTCAACCTCCTGCGGCGACCCGCGTCTAGACCGTCTCCTCAATGCCCTCAGCGACTGGCCGTTAGATCAGCCTTTGCGACTCGCCGAAATCGCCCACCAGTCAGGCCTTGGAGAGCGGCGTGCACGAGACCTGCTCCGCGCCCGGCTCGGTCTCTCCCCTCATGCTTGGCAGGATCGGCGACGACTGGATTTCGCGCAATCCGCCCTCAAGGAGGACTCTCCACCCATCAAAGAAATCGCCTTCGCTCTGGGTTTCCGTCACGCACCGCATTTCACGAGCTGGTTCAAGCGCGCCACAACCCTGACACCCTCGGCCTTCCGCGCTTCCCAACGCATTTTGGAGGCCGCCTGAAGAAAAAGTGGGTCGGCCTTCATAAGCCGGATTCTGTTCCTCGGGCTTCGCAGCCTCTGGTGTGGTCATTTGTCTGTCAGACCGGATCACCCGGCCCTCTTCCTTGCCTTCGAGAAGGTTCAGAATGCGACTATTACCCGGAGTTATCCATCCCGCCGAAGCGAAACTTGCGGCCGAGCCGGCCTTTCCCCTGTTCTGTCTTGCACCACGTGGGGTTTGTCCTGCCTCCTTCCTTGCGGTTGGAGCGGTGAGCTCTTACCTCGCCTTTTCACCCTGGCCAGACAAAGCCTAAGCCCTGCCTGGTGGTATGTTTTCTGTGACACTTTCCGTTGCCCCGGCTTACGCCAAAGACCCCCGCGTTTTCACGCGGCACGTTGCTCTGCGGTGTCCGGACTTTCCTCTCGTCCGCAACCGACCGAAGCCTGCCCGACGAGCGACCACTCCGGCCGACCCATGGGCACCCTAGGACACGTTAGACAACCACGCAACACGAAGACGCTTCTGCCATGCGAGCTCCGAGAGAACGTTCGCGCTATGCGATAATCCCCTTCACCGGATGGCCATGCACATCTGTCAGACGAAACTGGCGCCCCTGGTAGCGGTAGGTGAGCGCTTCGTGATTGATGCCGCAAAGCTGCATGATCGTGGCCTGCATGTCATGGATGTGCACCGGGTCTTTGGTGATGTTCCAGGCAAAGTCATCGGTCTCACCGACCACCGTGCCTGCCTTAACCCCACCACCGGCCAGCCACATGCTGTAAGCGCGGCCAAAGTGATCCCGGCCATTCGGCTTCGCAGGATCTCCCTGACCGAAAGGTGTGCGACCAAACTCACCGCCCCAAACCACCAGCGTGTCACTCAGCAGTCCACGCTCCTTCAGGTCCATCACCAGCGCCGCACTCGGAGCATCCGTGTCCTGACACTGGGCCTCGAGCTGGGTGAAGAGATTGTTATGCTGATCCCAACCCGCATGCATGCACTGCACAAAGCGCGTCCCGCGTTCCAGCAGACGCCGGGCAATGAGACAGTTGTTGGCGAACGTTCCTTTCACCAGTGCATCCGGACCATAGCGTGCGATCACGTGTTTGGGCTCATCCGAGAAGTCCAGCAGATCCGGAACACTCGCCTGCATCTTGTAAGACATCTCGTATTGGGCGATGCGCGTGTCGATCTCTGGATCACCGTAATCACTCAAATGCGCTTCATTCATCGCTCGGAGATCATCGAGCAAGGAGCGTCGCTGTTCGCGACTCATGCCTGGAGGATTCTGCAGATAAGGTACCGGATCACCGACATTGCGGAAGCGCACGCCTTGATAACGGCTCGGCAGGAAGCCGCTGCCCCAGTAGTAATCATAAAAAAGTTGGCCGCAGGTCTTGCCTTTATCTGAAGAGGTCATGGCCACAAAAGCCGGCAACTCACTGGAGTCACAGCCAAGCCCGTAACTCAACCAAGCCCCAAGACTCGGGCGCCCCGGCACCTGAGCTCCCGTCATGAAAAAAGTCACCCCAGGCGCGTGATTCACGGCTTCCGTGTTCATTGAGCGCACCAGACAAATGTCATCCGCAATGGACCCGATGTTCGGCAACATGGAACTCATCTCGATACCGCTTTTGCCATACCGCTTGTAGGGCTTGATCGGCGGCGTGATCGGCCATTTGGCATAGCTGGCTGACATCGTTGAAAGCCGTGTTGCTCCTCGAACACTCGCCGGGATGTCCTGCATGGCCATCTTCTGCAGCATCGGCTTCGGGTCGTAGAGATCCACATGCGACGGACCGCCGCCCTGCCACAAACAGACCACTCGCTTCGCTTTGGGCGCAAAATGCGGCAAATCAGGAAGGCCGGGCACATTGGCCGTCGCCGTTCGCTCACCAAGCAAGGACGCCAGCGCAATGCCGCCAATGCCCTGCGCCGCATTGCCAAAAAGCTGACGCCGGGTGACGCGCTGTTGATTGAGAAGAAGTTCGTGATGCATGTCGGTAAGGGATCGGGTTCTATTCGCGAGTCAGGGCTTCGTCGAGATTGAGTAAAATCAGGCACACCGCCGTGAACGCAGCATGCTCAACAGGATTAAGTTTTTCATTCTTGGGCGCTGAGCCAATGGCAACCACTTCAGCCGCCGCCGCCGGGTCGGCCTGATAAATGGCCAATTGCTTGTCAAAGGCTTTGCCCAGCAAGGCCCGATCTCGATCTGCCAGCGAACGACCCAGAACACGGCGGAAGGCATAACTCAAGCGCTCATCCGTATTCTTGGCCGCCTCCATGCTGCGTGCTGCGAGCACTCGCGCCGCCTCAGCCCATGTCGGATCATTCAGCGTTGTCAGAGCATGTAGCGGTGTGTTGGTGATGTTCTGGCGCACCTTGCAAACCTGACGGTTCGCAGCGTCGAACATGTTTGCAGGCCCCACCGTCCGCCGCCAAAACGTGTAAAGACTGCGGCGATACAAGTCCTTGCCGCTTGAAGTCGGGTAAGTGAAGTCGCGTTCTTTGGTGATGGCAAGCGACTCCCAAATTTGATCAGGCTGATAGGGATAAACGGGGGCTCCTCCAACCCGGTCATCCAGCAGACCACTTGCCCCCAATGCCACGTCGCGCAGGATCATCGAAGGCATGCGGACTCGAGCACCACGGGCCAGCAGTCGATTCTCAGGATCCATCTGCACCAACTCCCGACTCACCTTGCTGCTCTGGCGATAAGTCGCGCTGGTGACGATGAGGCGATGCAGATGCTTCATGCTCCAACCGCGCTCGCGAAACTCGACAGCCAGCCAATCCAGCAGTGTCCCGTGCACTGGCACTTCACTCTGCACCCCCAAATCTTCGACCGTCTTCACAAGGCCCGTCCCAAACAATGTCTGCCACATCCGATTTACCTGCACGCGAGCCGTCAGCGGATGATCGGGTTGGAACAGCCATTGGGCAAAGCCCAGCCGATTCTGAGGTGATCCCTTGGTTGCAGGCGGCAAAAAAGCCGGGGTCGTTCCGAAGACCTTCTCTTTTGGTTTCAGGTATTCGCCGCGATCCAAAATGAAGGTATCGCGCGGCTTGTCATCACGCATGATCATTATCCTTGGGATGCGTTCATTCTTGAACGTGGTCAGCTGAGTCTTCAGATCCTCCGCTTGTTTGGACGGCGCATCAGTCACAGCGATCTTTGGCCACACATCGCTTTCGAACGCAGCACGAAGACTCTTTTGAAGCTCATTTTTTTGGGCTTCCGTCCGCTTTTCAGCAGGAATGCGCAGCAAAGTCGTGATATTCGGACGCAGCGGACGATCCAGCCGACCCGCTTTCGTCTCAGGCGTCACTGCAGCCTCCCACGCAGCAAAAGCGAGATCCTTTTTGACCTTCACCTGCCCCTCAGCTTCCACCTTGGCGCGTTTGGCCTCGATCTCAGCCATCTCACGTTTGTTTTCCTCAGTGAGCATCTCCAGAAAGGGGGCAGCGACACGCTTGGCACCGCCTCCACCCCCTGCGCGACCATCTTCGGAGACCTGATTGAAAATCGACATCAGGCTGTAGTAGTCGCGTTGGGTCATCGGATCATACTTGTGATCATGACATTGCGCACAAGCCATGGTCAATCCCAGCCAGGTGGTTGAAGTGGTATCCACCCGATCAAACAAAATGTTGAAGCGCTGCTCCTCAGGGATGGCACCTCCTTCCCCATTGAGCAGGTGGTTCCGATTGAAGGCCGTGGCAATCATCTGCTCCTGCGAGGCATTCGGCAGCAGGTCACCCGCTAGCTGCTCAATGGAGAATTGACTGTACGGCATGTCCGCGTTCAGCGCTTTCACAACCCAATCACGCCAGACCCATTGAAATGTGTCACCATCCTGCTGGAAGCCGTTGCTATCCGCATACCGCGCTGCATCCAGCCAGGGCAAAGCCATGCGCTCCCCGTAGTGCTCCGATTTCAACAGCCTCTCCACCAGTTTGTCGTAAGCGTCAGGTGCCGTGTCCGCCACGAACGCATCCACATCCGCAGGTGACGGCGGCAGACCGATCAAATCCAGAGACAATCGACGAATCAGAGTGGCATTGTCCGCTTCAGGAGAGGGTTGAATTTTCTTAGCCTCCAGTTTCGCCAGGACGAACCGGTCAATCTCATTGCGCACCCACCCAGTCTGCTTCACTTCCGGTAGCGGTGCCTTCACAGGTGCCGTAAAGGTCCAATGCTTCTCATAGTTGGCCCCCTCAGCGATCCATTGCTTTAGCAGGGCCTTCTGTTCCTCCGTGAGCTTTCGATTCGACTTCGCCGGCGGCATCAATTCATCGGGTTCATGAGAAAAGAGCCTCGCAACCAGCTCGCTCTCTTCAGGCTTCCCGGGCACAAACGCCCCAAACTCAACCGCAGCCTCCCGCACATCCAGCCTCAGATCCGCCTTCCTTTTGTTCGGGTCCTGCCCATGACAATAAAAACAATTCTCCGCCAGGATAGGCCGGACGTCCTGATTGTAGGACACTTCCGCCAGCACAGCAAAAGTGGGTATCAGGGTAAAAGATGAAAGAACGAACTTCATGGTCACCTCCATAATACGCCACCTTTAACCCATTCTCTGTTACGAGGGTTCGTAAAGTCATGCCTCGGCTATTAACCGCTCAGCCACCGCTTTCGAGACGGCTGCCGTGGCGCAATTCACGTGGAGCTTGCGGTAAATGCTGCGGGTGACGTAATCGGCGGTGTGGGGATTCAGGCCGGTGACTTCCGCGATTTGTTTTCGTGGCATGCCCGCAACCATGCATTTCAAGACCGACTGCTCCCGCTCATCCAATCCGTAGTCTTTCCTTGCAGGGGCAAGCTTGGCGAACATCGACAGAACGCGTGTGGCAATACGAGGGTTCATCGGCGAACCTCCGGCGATCGCTTGATCAATCGCGGTGATGACCTGGGCCATGGGCTCAGACTTCAACAGGTAGCCGGAGGCTCCGGCGCAGATGGCACCGAAAATTTTGTCGTCATCTTCAAAAACGGTCAGGATGAGAATGCTGGTCGTTGGTGCACGACTTTTAAGATGAGCGATGCCTTCGATGCCATTCATACCGGGCAGACCGACGTCCAAAAGGATGACCTCGGGTGCCGAGTCTTCATCAAGCGCCAGGATCGCATCTTCACAGTTCACAAAGGCCCGCACCCGATGTTCATGCGGCTTCATGCTGAGCGCACGCTCGGTGCCACGGCGAAAGGCGGCATTGTCTTCGATGATCCAAACGTGGGACATGGTAAGCGGGGGTGATAAGGAACTCAAACTGACCTATCTGAGCGGGCACTGCAGAGTTAGCGTCGTACCTTGATGGGTTGAGTGAATTTGGAAAGTGCCACCTAGCTGTTTCGCCCGTTCCCGAAGACTGCTAAGACCCACCCCGGCAGGCACGTTGGCGGGATCAAACCCTTTTCCGTTGTCTTGAATGACGAGTTCAAAGGTGGCCCCAACAGCTTGAGCCGAAAGTTCGACTTGGGTCGCTTTTGCATGTCGTAAAATGTTGGTGATGGATTCCTTGAAAAAGAGAAACACCTGCCTTCGCGATTCCTCCCGCCAAGCCGTGGGCAATTCCGATGCTGTGACTTTCCAACGCACCTCATGATTCGGCAGCAAGCGCTTCGCTACCCTCTGCAATTGCTCCATGAGATCAATCCCAGACTCCTGGCGAGCCCCAACAAGCCAAAGCACTTCCCGCATCGCGTCCGTGGTCTCGTGAGCGATCCGGTTGATCTCCTTCCAGTCTTCCCGGTCATGCTCCGGCAACTCACTGATCACCGCTATCCCCGCAAGATTACTGCCAATCTCATCATGCATGTCACGAGCGAGCTGGTTGCGGAGTTGCTCCCGATCTCTCGCCTGTCGCCGACGAGAGCGAAGCATCGCCCCAAAACCCAGGATGACGATCCCCAAGGCGAAAACCGCAACCATCCAAACAAAGCGCTGCCTAGCCGCTCCACGCAAAACAATCGCTCGAGATTCCAAGGTCTGCAGATCGCGCATCAACGATTGCCGCAGCTCCCATTGGTCAAGCCACTGTGGCAATTCCAACAGACGCCCATAGCTCACGTGCCCATCGGTGAGCAATGAAAGCGGGCGCATGACCTCCCGAACCCGATCTCCTGAAGACGTCGCCGATTTCCCCCGCGCTACGTTTTGGTCACCCGAATAAACCTCTAACTCAGAGAGCGCAAAACTTTCAAATGCGTCAGGAGACTCCAGCATCGTGATTCTGACAAATCGTCCCGACACATCATGCAGTGGCAAGGTGACCGGATTGTTTCCAGGGTTAGGAAATCCGGTTTCAGCGGATTGAAAGACCGTGACCGAGTCCTGCATGGACTGCGTCCTCGCAACTTCGACCCGAAATTTGACCGGGAAGCGGAATCCCGGCACATCCGCCCCCTGTCGCGCATGCAAGGGATGCAGGCGGATCTCATCTATCCCATATTCAGCACTGAGATCCACTTGCATCCAAGGCTCCGCCACATCGGGCTGCTTGATCGCAAACAGCGCATCAAACTCCGGAACAAACGAGCGATCGATAGGAGGGCCGAGGGGAGTGCGTCCATCGGTCATGTTCTGTGCGAGCCAACGCGGTGGCAGGTTGGTGCCTCTGAGATGATTTACCTTGGCATCGATAGCGATATTGCGGTTTCCCCGGAAGACCATCATCTCCGACAAAGCAAAGGTCCATCGACCCTCCACCTTCGCCATCGTGGGAATGGTCAGTCGCAGGTAGCGCGCCTTCATGCCAGGTGCGTGTACAACCACCGGAGCAGGTCCAAAAGGCACTGCATCCTCATTCAGCTGGACTTTGAGTGGTGTGAAGGTGGCGAAGTTCTCGTCGTCCGAAGCATCCAGGCGGTAGCGGGGCGGAAAGGCATAGGCGGATTGCGTGAGAGACTGGAAATCGACCACCGCAGGGACGAGAGCGACCAAATCAAATGCGAGAGAATCCCCCAAATCCAATTGCACAAAGGGCGACTCCGGAGGTGAATCAAGCAGCATGGTATGTTGCAGCCCAAACTCCGGCACCGTCTGCCCGATCATCGGTTCCCCCAGTGCCTCCAGGGTCGCCCGTTTCACATTGATCGCCGCATCCGTCTGACGCAGTTCCGCACTCAACCACTCCCACTCCGCCTCAGCAGGCGCGCACAGGGAAAAGAGCAGCAACAATGGCAACAAACGGTTCACACTCTGATTTTGCGGTATCTCACCTCGCTGGCAACTCACTGCATGAATGAATTGTTACGAAATCGCGTAAGGGATGCTTCAGGGTTGAATGGAGGGCAGCCCCTCGATTTTGGCAGCCAATGCGTTCACCACATCCGCATGCTGAGCAGAAACCTCATGAAGTTCTTCGGGATCCGCATCGAGATCGTACAGCTCCCGATGGCCATCGCTCCAGTGATTATAACGCCAGCGGGCGGTGCGGACACTCTGTCCATAGAGTTTGGAGCTGCGGGTGACAAGGGAGTAGGCTTCCTCCTTCACGCTGACAGTCGGATTTGCTAAAATGGGAAGAAGGCTGACTCCCGCCGCTGCGTGCGGCATCTTCAATCCGCACAGGTCCGTAATGGTCGGGTAAAGATCAACAAACTCGACGAGTGAACGGCTTACTTGAGCGCCTTTCATACCGGGCGCCGCAATGATCAGAGGAGCCCGACAGGCGCGCTCAAACAGGGTGTTCTTGTTCCACCAAAGACGCTCACCCGTATGATATCCGTGATCGCTCACAAAGATGACAATGGTTTTATCCCAGAGCTTTCTTTCATCCAAAACATCAAGAACGCGACCCAATTGGGCATCCATGAAAGTGGTGCCAGCGCAATACGCGCGGAGGAGTTCGCTCCAATCATGATCCTTCAGCTTAGCAAAGGCTTCCCCATAAGCTCCAAAGCCAACGGAATCCTTTCGGGCAGGCGTCATATCCGCGGGATCTTGCCAGGATCTGATTGAATCCATGGGATAGAGGTCGAAGTATTTTTTCGGTGCAATGAAGGGGTCATGAGGCTTCATGAATCCGCATCCGATGAACCAGGGCGCATCTCCCAATGCTTTGATCTTAGCCACAGTGGCTGCCGCAATCTGCCCATCGGGTTGATCCTCATCCGTGCCATCAGCCGCCCCCCACTGACACCAGTTTAAGGCACCTCCGGTGACATTGCGACCTTCAAGGATCTTTTTGCCAGTCTTCGTGGCTTCATAGGCCTGCGCTGTTTGCCAGGACATGCCCAAATCCATCCAAGCCTGCTTGGCCTGAACGTTTTTGCCGCCACCCAAATGAAAAAGCTTTCCAAACGCATGCGACTGCCAGCCAGTCATCTTGCAAAGCTGAGGTAGCGTCACGATATCCGGTAGTTTTTCGCGCAGCTTCAGGTCATTCCCGACAATGCCCGTTTGTTCGGCGCGTAGTCCAGTCATCATGGAGCTTCGACTCGGATTGCACACCGGGTATTGCACATAGGCACGCTCAAACGATGTGCCATGGGCACGCAGGCGATCCATATTGGGTGTCTTCACCAACTCTTTCGTGTAGGCTCCTCCAAAGTCACGGAAGTCGTCTGCCATGATAAGCAGGACGTTTGGCTGATCTGCTCCAGCGACGAGCAGAGGAAATAGAGCTAGAATGAGAAGTAGTTTCATGATCAGCGGACCCACCGGCGATAAGGCGATGAGAAGTGAAAGGGAATGTGGTTTTCTTCGTGTTTGTGGGTCGAGATCACATCAATCGTTCCTGCGTCGGATGGAATGTCAATTTCACCGCTGAGCGTGTATTCTGAAATGGCCTCCAATGGCATGGACTTCCAGAGATCATATTCAAAAGCAAAGGTGTATGGCGAATGACGATTGATACTCCATGATAGCTCACTTTGCTGTGGCAGACTGCCTTTGGCAAAGGTGACCGAAACATGGAGTTTCGAGCCGTTGATTTCGAGCTCTAGCTTTGGTGGGGAAGGCAATGATCGATGATTGAAAAAATGGTGCCGAGCAAAGGCCAACAGGTTTTCTGAGGCCTCGGGTTGGGTTGGTGTTTGTAGCGTGTAACCACTGGACTTGGGTCCGCCATGCTGACCACCGGGAAGGATGTAGAGTGGAAAATCGGGTTGGCTCTCTCCAAGCTGGCGCAGGGCCGGACAGACATTGTCATTGCTGCCTACGTGATAAAAGAAATCGAGCCCTCTCTGCTTCACTGAATCGAAGTGCTTTGCGATTCGACAAGGATTCCATGCCTCATCGTTCATCCGAAGCATCTCGGCTTCCGTCCACCCTGCAGCAAGGGCTTGTTCCATGGTAATCGATTGATCCAAGCGTGTCTGTTCACGCTTTTCGAGCGCGTCCTTGGCTGTCGCAGGCAATTCTTTCGGCAGATTGGATAGAAAGACTTCATTCTGCGCGCGCTCTTCGTGGAGGGCACTGCCGCGGACATAGGCTCCGCCAGGATTTCCGAGAATCGGGGCAACGACTGGCATGATAGCCGTAAAGCGATCATCGTAGATGCCGCAAATGGCTGCACCGACGCCCCGCTTGGATCCGCCTGTGGCGAGCACTTTTTTCGGACGGAACACCCTGTCTTCAACCACGGCGGCGGTTAAAGCTCTCATGTTACTCATTCCCCAAATCCAGGCAGGGGTAAATCGGGCTTCTTTGGTTCTCAAAAGATGATCTTTCATGCCCAGATGCAGAGCACCCTTCGGCTCCATGGCATCGATTGTGCCCATGCCAACCATGACGATACCGACGCCGTAATCAGTGAGCAACTTCAAGTCGGCCCCAGCAGGCGAGGCAGGCTTTAAGGCCAAGCCCATGTTGGTAACGAGGATGTTCTCGCACGGCTTATCCGAATCCGGCGCACAAAACGTCACTGGCACCCTCACCTTTTGCTCTGGCCACCATTCGCAGAGAGTGATCTCGATGAGCTTCTGTTTGACTCCCGGAACCTTGGGCATGGGTTGCCAATCCTGAATGATCCGGGTCTCGAGGGTCGAAATGTCTCGAATCTCAGCGAGATCAAAGGTCGCAGGAATGATGTCGGCGAAAGCACTGAACGTGAAGCCGCAGAAAAACATCAGGAAAAATTTCATGTCAGAACGTGAACGCCAAGAATCCGTACATGTGTCAGACGAATTGAGCGTTGAGATGGCATGCTCTCTCGCGTATTTTGAATGCTGTGGTTGATAACTTCCTTGGCGTATCCCAGATCGGGATACACGATCATCGTTGAGTTGCCATGCTCGGGCTCTGCGGGTCGATAGATAGTGAGCTGGAGGCGTTAGGATGTTTTCAAGGATTCGGTTCTACCCAGATTCCGACATCTGAGGTGCTCGAAAGTTGCAGAGGCTTGGTTGTTCAAAGCTTTGCTGCCCGCAGCGGCAGCACCTCCCATGATGCCCCCAAGGAAAGGGGAGCATTGAGCGACTCATGCTCAAACCTATCGAGTGCCTTCAATGTCGGGTTAAGTCCGAGCTCGTCGTTTCACTTGATGAGCTTCGCGGGATCGAGCACGACGTGTTTTACCTTCGCCCGCTGCCAAGTGTAGGTGATGTGGATGAGGCCGTCTTTGGTCTGGATGATAGCGGGATAGCTGAACTCCCTTTTCGGCGCGTCTTCAAAGACCACCGCGGCTTCCCAGGTCTTGCCGTCCTTGCTCACGGCGAGGTTCAGCGGACTGCGGCCTTTGGCGGTGTGGTTGTAGATGAGCAGATGACGACCATCGGCGAGTGTCACGGCGTCGGTGCCGGAGTTGGGATTTGGCAGATCGGTGAGTGAAATCTCGCCCCAGGTCTTGCCCGCGTCTTCGGAGACGATTTGAAAAACCTTGCCCTGACGAGTGCGTCCGACGGCTAGCAGCTTGTCGCCGCCGAGGAAGAGGATGCTCGGCTGGATGGCGCTGATCTTCAAACCATCGTGAAGCAGCTCCGTGCGGCTCCATGTTTTGCCCAGATCTGAGGTGCGCTCGAAGTAGATCGCCCAGGCGCTGAGCTTCGTGTCGGTCTCGTTGCTCGTGGGGCAGAGGATGTCGCCATTCGCGAGCTGCACGGGCTTGTTCTTGATGGGGCCGAAGATGCCTTTCGGCAGCTTTTGAGCGGCGGACCAGGTTTTGCCGTCATCGGAGCTCGTTTTGAATTCACCCCACCACGTGCTCGGCGATGGGCCGACCTTGTAGAAGAGCATCAAGGGCGCATCCTTTGGCTGAAACAGAACCGGATTCCATGTCGGATGCCGCGTGCCGTCCGCTTGCACACCGTTGGCTGTTTCGACGCCTTCGGTCCATTTGCCATCGGGAAGCTGACGCGATACCCAGATGCACACATCCGGGTTTCTCTCCGCCGTGCCGCCAAACCACGCCGTGACGAGTCCGGTGGGCGTTTCTACGATGGTGGTGGCGTGGATCTGCGGATAGGGGCCGGTATCATAGATATACTCGGTGGTGAGGACGGCGGGGTCAGCTCCGTACACGGAAGTGAGAAACAGGAATCCGATGAAATGGGTTAGCTTCATGACGAGGTGGTAATCATCATTCGAATGGATCGACGCCGCTATGTCAATGCTGCGGAGATGTCATATCCCGAAGTAACTTGTCTATTCTTGACATGGGGCATCACCTTCGAAGTCTCGTTTGCACTCGACTAACAGGGCCAATTCTCGAAGCAATGCTGTGGCGAAGGTTCCTCTTGGCAGGTTGAAACTCAATTGCAGGTCTCCCCCTTCCAGAACCACCAAATCCGAGTGCGTCGGGCGCAAACGCATCACCCTCCTTTCCTGTCGGAGTCCGGCGTCTTCTAGTCCCTTGGTGAGTTCGGGATATCGAGCCATGACTTCAAGTTCCATTTTTTGAACATCTTCAACCGTATGCAACTCCCCAGATCCCCAAAGAGGTGCAGTCAGTTCAACTCGACCGGCCGCGAAGCGTTCGGCTTCATCACCACGCTGGTTTCCGATCAGGAGTAGGGTGCCATTGTCTGGAAAACCATAGACTTCTCCTTTCAGGGCTCGATTCCAAAGGCCTTGCGCCATTCTTTCGGCTACCACGGCATTGAACAAATGACTGCGCACAGAAGAGAGCAAAATCCCACGCAACAAACGATCACCTGGATTGAATTCGCCTCGAAACATGGCCAATGCCTTTCCTACATTGCGGCCTTCGTTGCCGAACCTTTGCTGACCAAAGACATTCGGAACCCCCTCCCGGGTAATCAGGTCCCATCGCTCTTTAGCGGCGGTTGCCTTGAACTCACATTGACGCAGGCGAATAGTGAATCGATTGCCCAAATGGATCCCGCGACGGAGTTTCCGAGTGTTACGAGTCACTCGCAAAACCCGGAGCCCTTCCGACTCAAGTGCTTCGGGTTCCGGAGAAGGTTGACCTGGAATGTGAATGCTGAACCATTGCCGTGTCACCGCATTGCGATCCTTCAATCCGCAATGACTGACCAGTCGCCGCCGCAAACCCAACGCATCAGCCAGCCTGGCCCCGGCCGCATTGCTGTCCAAATCCCGTTTTTCGACCCAGACAAGGCAGTGTTCCCCCACACCTGAAGGTTCAAAGCCGAGCAATTCCTCAACGACAAAATCGTCTGGGATCGCCTTGAATTGAGCGCGCCCCAGAGGACTCCCGTGAAGAAACGGCGTTTCGATTGGGTCTTCTTGCATCAGGCCCGATCCTAGAGCGTCGTGAGTGATTCGCCAGCGTGGGATTTAGGCCGCCCAAGTCACGAAGTTCTTCCCAATACGAAGTTGACCCGCAGCGGAATCCCCTTTCATTGCAGAATCATGAAACTACGTTCTTCCCTCGTCGGCGTTGGCCTTCTCGCTTTTGTCTCAAGCCTGCTCGGTGATGAGGTTGAGGACTCCATTAATGAGGCGTTAAAGCTCTACAAAGAGGGCAAGTACTCAGAGGCCTCCACCAGCCTGCAGGTCGCTGTGAATGGTATCAACGAAAAAAAGGGCGGCACCATCTCGAGCGCGCTGCCTGAGAAGATTGGCGAATGGAAAGGTGCTGAGATCAACAATAGCAACGCCCTTTCTGTGCTGGGCGGAGGTACGACGGTGGAGCGCAAATACACCAAGGGAGATCGCGACGCCACCATCACCATCATTGCTGACTCTCCAATGATTGGTCAGGTGATTGGCCTCATGTCCAATCCCACGATTGCCGGACTCGCGGGCATGAAAATGAAAAAAGCCGGTGCCAACACGGTCAGCATCCAAAAAGACCAAGGTATGGGACAGATCGTCGTTGATAACCGGTTCTTGATTCAGATTCAGGGTAGCGAGTTGAAAGAGGCGGATGTCCTGGAGCTGGCCGGTGCAGTGAAAACCGATGTGCTGAAGGAGATCAAGTAGCTTCACGAAGCCGCAACACGGCCCGTGATTCGATGGCGCCTCTTCACCTAAGAGGCGCCTTTTTTTGTCTGCGGACTTGAGCTGGCTGGATTCTGCGGCAGATGAGAGAGGTGATCATCCCACGAATGCCACCCATGAACTTTTTGGCGGCGGCGGAATTGCCGCCATTGTTTGTGCTGTTGGCGATCATGCTGATGGGGGTGGTGCTCGTTTCCCTGTTGCTGCTGCGACTGCAACAGTCTCTTCTCGCAGGCTACTTCATTTGCGGGATCGTCATTGCCAATAGCGGGGTGCTGGATTGGCTCGGTGGTGGCACATTGCAGGCTGGCGTGGCGCAAATGTCAGATTTCGGGGTGATGCTACTCATGTTCACGCTGGGCTTGGAGTTCTCGTTGAGCGAGTTGAAATATCTGCGGCGCCTGGCGTTTGGTGGTGGCAGTCTTCAAATGGGGCTATGCGGCTTTGCGGGAGGGGCGTTGGCCATTGGATTTTGGGGTGTGGGCTGGCAAGCGGCGATCATCCTCGCTGTCGTGCTTGCCATGAGTTCCACCGCCGTCAGCTTAAAGACCTATCAGGACCTGCACCTCTCAACCAGTCCTGGTGCCCGCTTTGCCTTGGCAGTGGCCATCTTTCAGGACCTGTTCATCATCGTCTTTTTCCTGATCATGCCGGTCTTGCTGCCAACGGCGGCTGATGCCGAACCCGTGGGGACCCGCCTGACAGGGTTACTCATGCGCGGCGGCCTGTTTGTTTTGCTGGCGATCGTATTCGCCAAGTGGATTATCCCATGGTTGCTCGGAGCAGTGACCCGAACGCGCAATCGCGAACTATTCACTCTGACCGTGGTCGGTTGCTGCGTCGCCTTGGCGTTCGTTGGAGGCATGTTGGAACTCGGGCTGGCGCTGGGTGCCTTTGTGGCAGGCTTGGCTGTGAGTGAGTCGATCTACAAGCATCGAATTCTTGCGGATGTGCTGCCGCTGAAGGACCTTTTTCTCACGCTTTTCTTTGTTTCCGTCGGGTTGATGGTCGATGTGAAAGTGGCGCTTGCCTTGTGGCAGCCTATTCTTGGCATGGCATTTTTGCTGCTGTTACTGAAGGGCACCCTCATTACGTTGATCGGGCGCTTCATGGGGTTGGCTCCAAGGCAGGCTTTGATTGGGGGCCTTGGCTTGGCCAGTGCAGGCGAATTCTCATTGGTGCTGCTTCAAAAAGCGGGGCCTGCGGGTTTGTGGAGCAACGAAGCTCAACAAGTGCTCTTGGCAGGTGTCGCTCTATCAATGGGTGTCCTGCCTGCCCTGATGCGCCTCAGTGACCCCATCCACGACATCCTGGAGCGCTTGGGATGGGGGCGACGTGCGGTGCCTGTCAAAGATGACGCGATCCTGAGGAAACGAACCAAAAGCCTCTCCGATCACGCGATCATCTGCGGCTATGGTCCCGTGGGTCAAGCGCTGAACAAGGCCTTACTCGATGCCGGAGTTCCCACCTTGGTCATTGAGTTGAACGCTGAAACCGTCCAAGAACTGCAACACGAAAAACAGCCCGTTCTGTTTGCCGACGCCAGCCACGAAGAAACCTGGGCGCTGGCTCGTCTTGCTACTGCGAGAATGGTCGCGTTTACGTTTCCCGCTGCGCCTGTGACGGTTCATGCCATGGAAATGGTACGGGAAGCTCGCCCTGACGTTCCCATCCTGGCCAGGGCCCGCTTCGCTTCAGACGTAGAGCGCCTCAAGCGTCTCGGCGTTACGGAGGTCATCAACGACGAAATCGAAGCCGGCCGCGC
>JAIYDW010000123.1 GCA_027487315.1 Verrucomicrobiaceae bacterium
GCATGGGCATGTTCGACACCACCGGCAGCCCCCTCAAAAACGGCTTCGACCACTTCTACGGCTACAACTGCCAGCGCCACGCCCACAGCTACTTCCCCGACTACCTCTGGAACGACGACCAGCGCATCGGCCTCTCCAAAAAAACCTACGCCCAGGACCGCATCCAGCAGGACACCGAATCCTGGGTCCGCGCCCACGCTAAAGCCCCCTTCTTCCTCTACTACGCCATCACCCTCCCCCACGGCACATTCGAAATCGACGACCTCGGCCAATACGCCGACAAACCCTGGACCGACCTCCAAAAAACCTACGCCGCCATGGTCTCCCGCCTCGACTCCGACGTCGGCCGCCTCCTCACCCTCCTGAAAGAACTTCAAATCGACGACAACACCCTCGTCATCTTCTCCGGCGACAACGGCGCCTCCTTTGCTCCCGACTCCGAAGTCGGCCGCCTCTTCAACCAGGACATGAACGGCAAGCTCCGAGGCTACAAACGCAGCCTCTACGAAGGCGGCCTCCGCCAGGCCGGCATCGCCCGCTGGCCCGGCAAAGTCCCCGCCGGCCGCACCTCCGAAGAACCCTGGGCCTTCTGGGACTTCCTCCCCACCGCCGCCGAACTCGCCAGCGCCCCCCTCCCCGCAGGCTTCAAACCCGACGGCCTCTCAGTCGCCTCCCTCCTCACCGGCGGCCTCGCCCCCAAACGCGACACCTTCTACTGGGAACTCCACGAAGGCACCTCCCTCCAAGCCCTCCGCTTCGACACCCACTGGAAAGCCGTCAAAAACGGCCCCAACACCCCCACCGAACTCTACAACCTCGCCACCGACCTCGCCGAAAAACACAACCTCGCCTCCGAAAACCCCGCCCTCGTCCAAAAAGCCGAAACCCTCATGTCAACCTCCCACACCCCCCACCCCGACTGGCCCCTCATCCAAAAACCCAAAGGCAAACCCAAAGCCAAAGCCAAGCCCAAAAAATAACCCCACTTCCCACTCCCCACTCCCCACTCCCCACTCACTGATTACTGATTACTGATTACTGATCACCCTCCCCCTCACGCCACCGCCTGCCCCAACAACTCCCTCAACCGCCCCTCATCCGAAGCACTCGTCTTCGCCAAAAACCCGCTCGCATGCGCAAAATGCACATCCGAGCACTCGCTGATCTGCAAAAAGTTAAACGCCGGATGATCCTCATACCGCGCCAGCCCATACCCCCCACCCCGCCGATCCGGATACACCATCGCCACCACGGACCGCGACCGACCGCTCTCCACGATGAACCTCGGCAGCCCGCTGCTCGGCTCCCCGGTCATCGACTCCGTCCTCGGCAAAAACAGCACCTCCAGCGCCTTGTTCCCGCCCTCGATCTGCCAAAACTCCGCATGCTCCGCGAGAAACCGCAGCCGCTCCCGCAGCCCCCGCAGATAGCCCAGCAAATCATCCCCCACCCACCGCATCACCTCATACAGCACCTCGCCCGGCCTCAACTCCACCACCGACGCAAACCGCCGCACCAGCGTCAAATCAATCGGCGAGCTCAACTGCCCCACCACCCGGCGCTCCACTCCTAACCACTTCGCCGTCGTCGATGGCCCGCGACAGTCAAACCACTCCGCCGGCTCCAGCCAGTCACAAAACGCCCGCGCATCCTCATACAAACCCAAATCCTTTAGCACCAAACTCAGCGCACATTGCGGCGTCGACTCCCTCGGAAAATGATGGTGATCAAAATTCCCCCGCGCCGCATCATGCTCCCCACCCACATCCACCACCAGCGTCGCCGGATCATCCAGATCCGCCTGCACCGGCTCACGCCGCAGCACCGGCACGCCGTGCGCCGCCATCAAAACACAGCACGCCAAAAACTCATCCTTATGCGCCCCACCCGGATGGGTCAAAATACAGTTCACCGAATTCAACATCCCCTCCCATCCCACACATTTCCCCCCAACGCATGAACAATCACAACTTCCCCCCCGTTACTCTCCCCACACCCACCATGCTCCATTCCCTTTTTCTCTTCTCCGCACTCCTCTGCGCCCTCTGCTCTCCGCTCTCCGCAGCCCCCTTCCCCGCCCCCTTCAACACCGAAAAAGGCGCCCCCATGCCCGCCGAAGAAGCCGCCGCCACCATGCAGCTCCCCCCCGGTTTCAAATGCGTCGTCTTCGCCGCCGAACCCGATGTCCAACAACCCATCGCCATGGCCTGGGACGCACGCGGCCGCCTCTGGGTCGCCGAAAACTACACCTACGCCGAAAACCCCGACCGCTGGAACACCACCCTCCGCGACCGCATCCTCATCCTCGAAGACACCGACGGCGACGGCAAACACGACAAAAGAAAAGTCTTCTGGGAAAACGGCACCCACCTCACCTCCATCGAAAACGGCTACGGCGGCACCTGGATCCTCAACGCCGGCACCCTCGCCTTCCTCCCCGATCAAAACAGCGACGACACCCCCGACTCCGAACCCCAAATCCTCCTCGACGGCTTCAACACCAAAACCATCGGCCACAACATCGTCAACGGCCTCCGCTGGGGCCCCGACGGCTGGCTCTACGGTCGCCACGGCATCACCGACACCTCCGCCATCGGCGCCCCCGGCACCCCCATGGAAAAACGCCTCAAAATCAACTGCTCCATCTGGCGCTACCACCCCACCCGCAAAATCGTCGAAGCCGTCGCCCACGGCGGCACCAACTCCTGGGGCCACGACTGGAATGCCGACGGCGAACTTTTCATGATCAACACCGTCATCGGCCACCTCTGGCACGTCATCCCCGGCGCCTACTACCGCCGCATGTTCGGCACCCACCTGAACCCGCATGTCTACGAAGTCATCGAGCAAACCGCCGACCACTTCCACTGGGACACCGGCTCCGAAAAATGGAGCGACATCCGCCAGGGCATCAGCAACAAAACCCTCGAACTCGGCGGCGGCCACGCCCACGTCGGCATGCTCATCTACCAGGGCGGCCACTGGCCCAAAGAATACCACGGCGCCATGCTCACCTGCAACCTCCACGGCAACCGCATCAACATGGACAAACTGGAACGCGAAGGCTGCGGCTACACCGGCAAACACGCCCCCGACTTCATGCAGGCCAAAGACAAATGGTTCCGAGGCATCGACCTCCTTACCGGCCCCGACGGCAACGTCTTCGTCGCCGACTGGTCCGACTCCGGCGAATGCCACGACAACGACGGCATCCACCGCACCAGCGGGAGGATTTACAAGATCGTGTATGGGGAACCGAAGAAGGCGGAGCCTATTGAAATGGATGGAATGAAGAACGAGAAGCTCGTGAAACTGCTCGAGAGTGAGAACAACTGGTGGGTTAGAACTGCACAGCAGAAGATGTGGCAGATGGTGGCTTCTGGTTACGAGCCAAAGCTCTCTACCGATCTACCTGCGATGCGCGAATTGGCAGGCAAAAACTTTCCTGTTAATCCGAGGCTCGTCGCACTCTCAACAAGGACTGCACTTGGGCTGCCAGATGGCAGCATGATGACTGAACACCTCGCAGATGAAAGCGAGGCGCTCAGGATGAATGCACTCAAGAACCAGCTTACCGATAGAGTCTTTCACAAGAGCGACGAAGCAAAAGTGATCGCTCCTTTAGTTAAGCTCGCCCAGACCGACCCCTCCGGCCTCGTCCGCCTCCACCTCGCCTCCGCTCTCCAACGTCTCCCCCTCGAAGCCCGCTGGCCCATCGCCACCGCCCTCGCCCAACGCGCCGAAGACGCCAACGACCGCCAGCAACCCCTCATGATCTGGTACGGCATCGAACCCGCCGTCGCCGCCGATCCCCTCAAAGGCGTCGAACTCATCGCCACCGCCAAACACCCCACCGTCCGCCGCCTCGTCGCCCGCCGCATCGCCGAGGACATCGAGAAGCAGCCTGCCGCCGTCGATGCGCTCGTGGACTTGATGACCAAGGAAGCCGCTGTCCGTGGAGACATACTCGAAGGCATGGCCGCAGGCTTGGACGGTTTCAGCACCGCAAAGAAGCCAGCCAACTGGGATGCGTTTGTTGGGAGGATAGGCCTCCGGCCTGTCAACGGACTGAGGTCTCCAGACCTACAGTCACCTTCAACATCAAGCTCAGGAGACCTCGATCCAACGACAGACCAAACGTCTATGATCCAAAACCTTTCCCTCATCTTCGGCACCGGACGCACTCCGGACGAACTCATCGCCATCGTCAAAAACACTGACGGCGATGCCAACGCACGACGCAATGCATTCACAGGTCTCACACGCAGCGCCAAGCCGGAGTTGCTGACTGTCGTGCGCAGTTTGATCAACGACAAAATCCTCGGCACCGCCGCCCGCTCCGCCCTCGCCGCCTACGACGACCCCGCCATCCCCAAAGCCCTCCTCTCCCCCTGGCCCGTTCGCAGTCACGAGCAACAGCAAGCCACCATCGCCACCCTCATCACCCGCCCCGCATACGCCCACGCCCTGCTCGACGCCGTCCAATCCGGCACCGTCCCCGCCAGCACCATCTCCCCCTACCAGGCCCGCCAAATCCGCAGCCTCAACGACCCCGACCTCACCCAAAAACTCACCACCACCTGGGGCGAACTCCGCGACACCCCCGAAGCCAAAAAAACCGAACTCGCCCAGTGGACCCAACGCCTCACCCCCGACCTCATCGCCAAATCCGATCCCGCAAAAGGCAAAGCCATCTTCGCCGCCTCCTGCGCCGCCTGCCACAAACTCTACGGCGAAGGCGGCGCCCTCGGCCCCGAACTCACCGGCAGCGACCGCCACAAATTGAGCTACCTCCTCGAGAACATCCTCGACCCCTCCGCCATCGTCCCCGCCGACTACCGCATGACCCTCCTCCAACTCAAAGACGGCCGCACCCTCACCGGCGTCATCCCCGCCCAAACCGACCGCACCCTCACCCTCCAAACCCCCGCCGAACGCCTCACCCTCGAGAAAAGCCAAATCACCTCCCAGCAACAACTCCCCATCTCCTTCATGCCCGAAGGCCTCCTCACCGCCCTAGGCCAAGACCAAGTCCCCCACCTCATCGCCTACCTCATGTCCACCACCCCCATCAAACCCTAACGAAAATCACCCAAAAGAACCCCAATGCCACCAGCATAAGGGTCCAACGTATCAATCCCTGTCGCCGTAAAAGGTATCGAATCCAAAAGCGGTTGCAGGTTGAATGCAGGTGCCGGCTGGTAAAAGGCCCCAGCAGAAGAGCCAGCGACTAAGGGGTTCTCAAGAAAAGAAGCCCTATAGGAATCAAACGAGACATAAAATTTCCCATCAAAAGGCGGCTCAAAAAACGACGGGAAATACTCTGCAAACCGAATGTCGATCTGTTCTTCGACAACCTTAAAGGCATTCACATTTGCGTAAACTAACGTCGTCCCCGTTTGAATCGGAATGGCACGCACCCTGGAAGGCTGCATCACATTCGCCACCAGTGAATGCTTCCGCTGCCCCCCCGTAAACGCTGACTTCAGAGTCTTCCAGAAACCACCCTTCCCACCTCCCGGCCCGGGCCCTATAGGCACCTCAACCCCCATGCCAAAGAACCAGTTGTCCCCCATCAATCGTTCATCCTCATACCACATCGCACTCAACACCACCGCCGGCACCGGTCTCGCTTCGATCCCAGCCTTCAATGACTGGATCGTTGTCGCCGCATGATCATTGCTGAAAAAATCCGCATACCCCGCGATCACCCGAACATCCGCCACCTGATCAAGCCCTGGCACCAAAATCTCAGCCTCTACCTCCCAGCCCTCCAGACTCTCAAGCTCCGCCTCGATGAACGCGTCTTGGCCCGACCTAATAGTGTACGGCCCGTTCTGCGTCACCAACCCTTGAGAAAAACCATTCCCTACAAAATAAGACTCGCTGATCGGAATGTGATATCGCGAACGCAACTGCACCCATCGCGCCCCCACCTCGATCCCAGGACTCAACTGCCAGAAACGCAGATCATTCTCAGCATTCGCCATATTCACAAACAAGTTGGTCCCAATGAACAACCCGTCGCGCAACCACGCTGCCTCCTGACCGGGCGCCCAACCCAAATCCATCGCACTGAAGTGATGCCGAAAACCCAAGCCCATTCCCGCTTGAGCATACCCCCCACTGATCCAAGTCCCATAAGGCTCCGCAAACAGAAGCGATCCTGACCCGTCCCATCCGGCGCCCATCGTCGAAATCAGCGGAACCATGGCCCCAAAATTCCCTTGCGTGAACTGCCCTGAAATCTGCAAATCACTCCGTAGCGTCCCGGGTGTCAAAACACTCTCCGTTTTCTCCAATCCGACCTTCTCAGGTCCACCGCCACGACCCACAGCCTCAGCTCCGACCATTGCAGGCAGAGCTACCGCCCAAGTAAAAAGAAAAATCCCACGCCACATGCATCCTACTACCTAACCTATATCCACACGTCAACCCCATTTGCTTAGAGCTTTTTAAGAAAAGGGTTAGTCAGTGATCCGGGTGCGCCGGCGCGATTGATGGCCCGTTGGTTGCGCAAGAAAACTCAAGAAAAGTCACCCCAAGCACCAATCAGGACCGGTCTCCCAATCCTGATTGGATCACTCGTCAGACTCGCACGCCCTAGACCTCAGACCCCATGCCCATGAGTCGGAGCCTTCACTCCCTCACCGGCATGTAGGTCCTTCATCCCCAGCTTCTCTCGAACACTAAGAACCTTCTTCTCCATCTTCAACTCAGCCTTCAAGACGTCCAGCTTCTGCTCCGCCTTCAACCCCTCCGTCTGAGCCGTTTCGAGCTGCTCCCTGGTGAACCCGCTCTTCGTGTTGAAGCCATTGGCGACCGCATGAACAGCCAGAATACCCCGGTGCTCCTTCAGCGTATGCTTCGTCTCCGCAATGCTTTGCTTGAGTTGCTCAATCTTCTGGCGCTGCACTTCGGTCGATACCCCACTCAGCACCATGTCCTTGGCCGCCGTCGTCGCCTCAATTTTGGTCTCCAGTTGCTCGCGCTCACCTTTCACCCCCTTGAGTCCATGCTTGAAGAACGCCTTGAACCGGTCACCCGCAGTCGGCTTCTCCAACCGCTGCTGCTCCTGCCGCAACTTCTCAATCTTAGCATCAAAGGCACTGACGTCCGGTTTCGGTACGTCCACCTTCTTCGCCTGCGTATCGAGCACTGGAGTGTCCATCTCAATCTTCTCCTCATCCATCTCAAGACTCGGCACTTCCACGTTCTCGACCACAGAATCAAGCGTCGCTACGTCCAGATCAAGAAGCAACTCCTCCATCTCCTTCAAGTCCACCGAGTCTTGATCAATGGCCATCTCTAGCTCCTTCAGGCGCTCATCGATGACCAGCATGTCTTCCTCCGTCAACTCGATCTCCTCGACCACCTCTTGCACCGACACCCCCAATTCATCGACATCGAGCTTTTCCGTCTCAACTTCGACCTCCAGCTCCTGAATCAACTGGTCAAGCTCATCCAATCCCTGGATGAGCTTCTTGGGCTCAACCGTCTCGCCTTCAGCCAACTCATCCTGCTTGATCTCAGTCGCCAGTTCGTCAATCAACTGATCCAAATCATCCACCGTCATCTTTGGCTTGATCGGAAGAGTCTGATTTGGTGTGGGCACCTCCACCCCTTCACCCACGTCCTTCACCCCAATTTCAACCTTCTCCTTCGGATCATCCACCACCTCGACTTTCCCAACCGAAGCTTCTTCTTTTTGAGGCTTTTTGTTGAATAGCTCCAGAGGCACCATCTTTGCCACTTCCAATTTCGCCGAATCAATCTCCTCAATCAGTTTGGCTTTCACCTTCTCCGCCCCTCCTTGGCGAGCCGCCTTGAACTTCTCCCATACCCCCCCTTCCTTCATCCTATCCAATTGCCTCTCAAGTTTGGCAATCTTATCCAACCCAGGCTTGATCTTCTCTTTCACCTCGAGCTGAGCAGTCAATTGCTCCAAGCGC
>JAIYDW010000056.1 GCA_027487315.1 Verrucomicrobiaceae bacterium
GAAGAACGGGCTTCCCATCTCCGGCGGTCCCTCCGCCACCCCGCTCCCCACTCTCCAGTCCGGCTGCGCCGCCGCCTCCCCCGCCCTCTTCGCCTCACGCGTCAAAATGCTTGGCCGGGTCGTTAACCGCCAGTTCAAACGCCACCTCCTCGGTCGCATCTACGCCACCCTCGTCTCCGAAAGCCTGAACATCCCCATTTACGACTCCCAGTGCGGCCTCAAACTCGTCCCCGCTCCAGCCTTCCGCACCATCCAAAACCAACTCTCCATTCTCGGCTTCGCCTTCGACGTCGATCTCCTCGTCCACCTCATCGATCACGGAACCCCGGTCATCGAAGTCCCCATCGACTGGCATGAAGAACCCGGCGGCAAAGTCCACCTCCTCCGAGACTCCTGGCGCATGGCCCAAGACGTCCTCCAAATCCGCCAACACCGCCGCCCCCTCTAATCGTCCTCGTCCTCGTCCTCGCCCTTCCAAAGTTCAACGCTCAACGCTCAACGTTCAAAGTTCGACGTTCCCCCCCTTCCCCCTGTTCTGTAGTCCCGCCTTCAGGCGGCCAATCGCCCCCCATCCTCCCATCCCTCCCTGACGATAACTGATCACTCCCTGTTCCCATTCGTGTCCTTCGTGCCATTCGTGGCTCCCACCCTCACATCTTCATCGACAACTCCACGATCACTTGGATTGACTTATGGACAGGAAACCTGTTCAGGTTCAGACTCACGCATGACCACAATTTCCTACACCGAGGCTCGAGCCAACCTGGCCACCGTGTGGGACGAAACCATTGCCTCACGCGATCCAGTCGTCATTTCTCGCCGCGGCTCGGAATCCGTTGTCCTGGTTGCCTTGGATGAGTGGAATGGCCTTTTGGAAACCGCTCACCTCCTTCGTTCACCAGCCAATCCCAAGCGACTTTTAGAGGCGTTGCAACGTCTCAACCAAGGAGACGGACTGACGCTCACGCAAGCGCAACTTCACGAACAAACCATTGCGCGTTGATGCCGGAAAGACTCCCAGTTTTTGACCGGGATTTTGTGGAGGATTTGGCACGGTGGGTTTCCACAGATCGAAAGGTGGCACTCAAAGTTCTTGAACTGGTAGAGGCCATTCGTCGTGATCCCTTCGCTGGATTGGGTAAACCTGAACCACTTCGTCACCTCGGGGCGGCCATCTGGTCAAGACGCATCACTCAAGAACACCGTCTCGTCTACCAAGTGACGGATGAAAAACTTCTCTTCGCCCAAGCCCGATACCACTACTAACGGCAAGCCTCCTGGAACAAAACGATCCCATTGCCAAAACAAAAACCTTTTGCGAAGCGAGCCCTTCAAAGCTTTAGCGAAGAACGGGCCTTCCTCTCCCTCATTCGTGCCCTCAGTGAAATTCGTGGTTCCCACCGTCTCCCTCTCAAACCGAGAACCGAGAACCGAGAACCGAGAACTGAGAACTGAGAACCCCGAACAGTAACAAAAAAGTGCGCATCCTCCTCATCAACCAATTCATCCCCCCGGATGAAGCGCCCACCGCGCGCCTCCTAGGCGACCTCAAGGAACACTTGGAGACCCTCGACTGTTCGGTCACTCTGCTAGGCGCCAGCGCAGGTTACCAAGGCGGAGCCAAAACCGGCTTGGCTCGTCTCGTCCGCGACGCTAAAGCCCATTTCAATCTTCTCTGGAAAGGCCTCCGCCTCGGACCTTTTGACTGGATCGTCTGCCTCACCGATCCTCCAGGTCTCCCTTTCACCTCGGCCATCCTTGCCCGAGTCAAGCGCGCCCGCCTCGCCCATTGGGCCATGGACGTCTATCCCCAGGTCGCCGTCAAACTCGGAGCCCTCCCCGATGGTCTCCCCTCCCGCCTCGTAGCCGCCGCCATGCGCTTCGGCTACCGCAGTTCCGACCCTCTCGTCGCTCTCGATGAAGACATGAAGCAAGTCCTCGAAACTTGCGGCGGCACCCGCATTCAAGTTCAGCCCCCCTGGCCCCCACTCCCCACCGCTCAATCCTCCCCCCCCCTCTCCGACACCCAAGCTCTCGACGTTCAAAGTTCAACGTTCAACGTTCAGAGTTCTACTCCCATCTCCGGTAGCACCGCCACCCCCCGAATCTGGCTCTACTCCGGCAATCTCGGTCGCGCCCACGAATACAAAGACCTCCTCGAAGCCCAACGCCTCCTCGAAGCCTCAGGAGCACCTTGGCAACTGGTATTCCAAGGCAGCGGCCCCTGCCGAAATGAAGCCCAAGCCCTCGCATCCCAACTAGGCTTGAAAAATTGCCTCTGGCAGCCCTACGCTCCATCAGACCAATTGCTACCCAGCCTCCTCGCCGCCGACGTCCTCATCGCCAGCCAAAAAGAGTCCCTCCAGGGCCTCCTCTGGCCCTCGAAATTGGCCCTGATGACCCTGACGGCCCGGCCCATTCTTTGGCTTGGCCCCACCCAAGGTCAAATCGCCACAGATCTCGTCACTGCCTCTCCCCTCAATGGCCTTTTCAGCCCCGGCCACCCCGAGGCAATCGCCCACTGGCTCTCCTCCCTACCACCAAGAGATTCCGCAAACCTCCCCACCCAAGAATCCATCCAAACCCACGCCAAACATCTCCGCACCCAAGGCCTCAACCTATGGGCCACCCACCTCCTCCATTCCCCAAAATGAACCACGCTCTCCAAAACAAAAAATCTCCAAACCAGCCCCCCCTCGAACCGCGCCCACTGACCACTGACCACTGATTACTGCTCACCGCTCACTGCTCACTGCTCACTAACAACTTCCCCCTCCGCGCCTTAGCGCACCCCTTCCCACCATGTGGAGCACCACAACTCTCATCCTTCAATTCCTCGGAGCCCTCATCCTCTCCGCCTTCGTGACCTACCTGCTCGTTGGGCACCGGGGCCAAATCGGCAAAGACGCCCCTGACGAACACCGCAAACAACACGCCGTTCCCATCTCGCGTCTCGGCGGCGTTGCCGTCTTCATCTCCCTCGCCTTCGGCTTCTTCGTCCTCGCCATTCGCCTCCCCAATTTCATCAACGCGTGGTATCCCATCATCATCGCTAACACCCTCATGTTCAGCATCGGCTTCCTGGATGACCTCCGCCCCATGGGAGCTAAGGTCAAACTCATCGGTCAAATCGGATGCGCTTTGGTTCTCTATTCCATGGGCGTCTCCATTGACATCCTGAGCAATCCTTTCGGCTCCGGTGGCCTGCACCTCGGTTGGTGGAGCCTCCCCGTCACGCTCCTCTGGCTCATCGCCATCCCCAACATCATCAATCTCATCGATGGCATGGACGGCCTCGCCACTGGCTTCGGCATGTTCCTCTGCCTCACCCTCGCCTTCGTCGGTCACTTCGCTCAAAAACCTGATGTCGTTCTCGTCGCCATGGTCATGGGCGGTGCCCTCTCGGGTTTCCTCATCTTCAATTTCCCCCCAGCCAAAATCTTCCTCGGCGATGGCGGCGCCTATCTCATCGGCTTCTTCGTCGCTTCCGTCTCCCTGATGAGCAACAACAAAGGCTCCATCATCGCGTCCCTCCTCGTCATCCTCGTCGCCCTCGGCATTCCCATCCTCGACACCACCTTCGCCATCATTCGCCGCGCCATCCGCGGCATGCCCATTTTCCGCGCCGATGCCGAACACATCCATCACCGCCTCATCACCTTGGGCTATTCCAAAGCCCAGGCCCTGGGTGCGATGTACGCCGTCTGCCTCGTGCTCAGCTTGGCCGGCCTCAGCATCATGTTCACCCGGGGTCTGGCTATTCCAATCGTGGCCGCTCTCGCCTTCCTGCTCGCCCTTGCCACCGCCCGCTACCTGGGCTACATCCGAACCTGGCGCGACCTCCGCCACCAGGTGAATTCAACCCTCGACCGCCGCCGTCAACGCGAATACGTCCGCGCTCACAGCACCCTGCTCGAGATGGAAGTCGAACACTGCCAGGACGCCGCAACCTTTGCGGCTTTGCTTCAAACTTCCCTAAATCGCCTCGGCTTATCCGCAACACCCGGCCCCGACCTAACCCCCTTGCGCTTACGCTGCATTCCCTCTGGAATCGTCACCCTCTACCGCTCGGCCGACGAGGCGTTGCGGGAGGAATGGCAGTTTCGCGGCGAACTGCTGGAACCCGCCCTCTCAGCCGCACTCGATCGTTGGCAGACCCTCCCTGGACTGCAACTCGAACTCCCAGATGCTCCGATCAAAGGCAGCCTCAACCCTGCCTAGCACCCAACCTCCTCTGCATTGACTGACACAGTTTCAGTGGATTCTACTTCCGAGTCTCAAGACGAACTGGCCGCGCCATCAGTCTCAACCTCCTGGGTCGGCCCAGCCGCTGCGGTGATCGCCATCGCCGCCTGCATGCTGAATGCCGGCTCCGCCATCTCCCTTGCCCTGCTGACACTTTTCACAGGCCTTGGACTCGTACTCGCTCCCCCAAAATGCCAACTCCCCTCCTTTCTTCGGTGGTGCTTTTTCCTCTGCATCGTCGCCTCCGCTTTTTCCCTCCTACCTGCCAACTGGTTCGGCGAACTCCCCAAGTGGCGCCGCAGTCTGGTCGCCGATTGGGGCATTCCTCTGCCTGACTCGTTGTCTCCCCAACCAGCCCTGTCACTCGGCGGCCTCTTGACCTTCGCCACGGCCGGATGGTGGTTCATTCTCATCCTGGGCAGCCGAATGAATGAGTCCTCTCGCAGACTCACCCTTCGAGGAATTACCCTCGGCATCTACCTGATCGCGGCACTGGCCTTGGCTCAAAAATTCGGCTGGCTAAACCTCCACTGGCCTCTCGGCAGCACGCCGAACTCAACCGATCTTGGCCCCTTCTCCAATCGCAATCACTTCTCCAGCCTCTGCGCCATCGGTTGCGTCCTGGGTGCAGGCATGGCTCATGATGCCTTCGGCCAAAAATCCCGCTCCTTCCTCCTCTATGCCGCAGGCATCCTGATCCCATTCACTGGCATCGTCATCAACTCCTCACGCGCTGGCCTCCTCCTCTTCTTCGTCGGACTTACCCTCTGGCTTACCACGGGTTCTGTTCGCCGCGGCTTCTTCCGAAAACTCGCCGTCACCGCATCACTCGTCTTCGGTGCCGCCTCCATCTTGATTGTTTTCGGTGGCGGCTCTGGCGCTCGATTAGCCGAAGTCGGGTTCGACCAAGAAACCTTGGGTGGCCGTTGGCCAATCTTCTGCCAGTCTTTTGCCTTGGCATCGCAGGCCCCCTTAACCGGCATTGGCCTGGGAAACTTCAATTCGGTTTTTGCACTCACCCACACCCTTCCCATCAGCACGGCCCGCTTCGTTCACCCCGAAAGTGATTGGCTCTGGTGTTGGATTGAACTCGGGCTGGTCGGCCTGCTACCTCTCGCTCTCGCTCTGCTCTGGTTGCTCTTTGTCAGCTTCCCCTCATCAGACTCCCACAAGCAACGCCGCCACCATGTCCACGACCGCCGCCTCCGCACGGTCGCCTGCATCGGCCTCCTGCTCGCTGTTCTTCATGGTCTGGTCGATGTCCCCCTTCATCGCTTCGGCTTCTCCGCCATTGTCCTCGTCCTCGCCGCGTGCGCCATTCCAGGTCGTAAACTCAAAACCGATTCCCACCTGGCAAGCCGGCTAGCGTACCGGGCAATCGGCCTCTGCCTCCTAGCCCTCGGGTCAACCCAGGTCATGGCCCTGCGCGACCAACCCCTCTTCACCAACGAATCCTCCACCTCGATTCGCAAAACACAAATCCAAGCCCTCGTCTCGTCCGGCAAACACTTCGAAGCCCTTCAAGCCTGCAACCGAGCCCTTCACTTTACCCCTCTCGATTGGTCGCTCTATTTCCAGCGCGGCTTCCTCAAACTCCAACTCCGCAAACCCAGCGCCGATGCGCTGGACGACTTCAACCGCGCTAGAGCGCTGGAACCCAAAAACATCAACCTCTGCCAGGAAGAGGCCGCCTTTTGGCTGAAGTTTGAACCCAGCATGGCCATCGTTCCCTGGCGCAGTCTATTGGAACGAACCAACAACGCCGCCTTCTTTGGCTCCATGCTCCATCTCGCGCACCCGCATCCCACTCTCGCCCTCAATGTCCAAAAGCTAGCTACCACTCCAGCCATGCTGGCTACCATCCTTTCGACGACACAACCAGGACCCGACTGGGCCATAGCTCTGAAGGCCCTTCTCGACCTTGATCCCAACCTTAGCAAAATCGACCTCGAACAAAGAAAACAGGTTCTCTCCCTCTGGCAGGGTCGTGGCGACCGCGACCAACTCGTCACACTCCTCGAAAGCCACCCCGAATGGTACACCGACTCCTGGCCGCTCCTGGCCGAAGAATATGCCCGCAAAACCGAATTCGAAAAAGCCTGGCTCCTGCAGCGTAAGTTCGCTTATGCGTCCAGTCCTCAAGAAGTGAGCAGCGACGCCTTGTTCGAAAACCTAGAGCGCAACTTTGCCCTCAAACCAACGGATGCCCGTCTTGGCGTCGATCTCTATTTCGCACAGAAAAAGCGAGGCCTTCTCGATGCAGCCTCTCGCACCCTGGATCGCCTGCAAGCACTCCCTGATCCCCCTTCCTTCCTGAATCTGGAAAAAGCTGCCCTCTTCGCCGAACGGAAAGACTTTCGCCGCGCCTACGAAACCATGAAAGGCGCGCTGGCAGCAAAACCCAAATAGACCGTCTTTCGAAAAGAAGATCATTTTGAACCAGCGAATCCAGAAGCCTGAGTACAGCCCACTGTCAAAACCATTTCGGACGAGAGACCGGATCAACGCCACAGCGGGAACTCATCACCGCAAATCTCCCCAAAAGAACAATCCCAAAACTCCAACCCAGCCTTGTCACAAATCAGTAGAAGGCTCCATGACTCAATCCACCTAGCACCCCACCTTCTCCTCCGCGATACCGTTGTCGCTTCTGAGTTTAGAGCCCCCGAAATTCGATCAATTTTGAGAAAGTTGATTGACGCTCGGGGGCTCTTCATTTATTTTACATCGGCTAACAATCAATTTTGCATCTCAGCAATCACTCTGCATTATGGCTAAAATAGTAATCATAGACGACGAGGCCGCCATTCTGGAGCTCATGAGCAAGCTGTGCAGAGCCTCTGGGCACACCGTCCTGAGCTTCCAAACCGGTGCCGAAGGCCTCACCGCCGTTCGCTCCGAGAAACCCAATCTTGTCATCGTCGACCTTCGCATCGGCGACATCAACGGCCTCGACCTGATCCGCGCCATCCGGGAGGAATTCCCGGAAACCGCCGTCATCATGGTCACCGGACATGGCACCGTCGAAACCGCCGTCGAAGCCATGCGCCTGGGCGCTTTCGACTACTTGACCAAACCTTTCGACCTCGGCGATCTCATCAAAACCGTCGACCAATCTCTCGGCCGCAAATCAGGGGGCAGCGCCGCCGATCTCCCACCTGTCGCCGCCGCCCGCACCTCGACTTCCTCCAAGCTCATCGGACACAGCGATGCGATCCAACGCATCTTCGAAATCGCCCGTCGCGTCGCTGATACCGACAGCACAGTCCTCTTGGAAGGCGAATTTGGCGTCGGTAAGCACATGGTCGCCCGCGCCCTCCATGATGCAGGCCGCCGCAGTGCCGCCCCCTTCAAAGAACTTCAATGCAGCGCCATGCCAGAAGCCGTCCTCGAGACCGAACTCTTCGGCCACGGTGGCAATGCATCCAGCGGCATCTTCGGTCGCGCCCAAGGCGGCACCATCCACTTGGCAGAAGTCCACCAGCTCCCGGTCCGGATCCAGGCTCAACTGAATACCTTCCTGGACGAATGCCAATCACGCAAAGGCTCCTGGGGCACCTCAAGCGCACCCGATTTCCGCTTGGTCACCTCCACCACCGCCTCTCTCGAAGAAGCCACCAAACAAGGCAAGTTTCGCGAGGACCTCTATTACAAGATCTCCGTCGTCCCCATCAAAATCCCGCCACTCCGGGAACGCCGTGAGGACATTCGTCCCTTGGTCGATCACTTCCTGAAAGACCTGGCCGAGCGCATGGGCGGCAAAGGCAAGACCATCTCCGAAAATGCCCTCGAATTCCTCCAGAAGTATCCTTGGCCCGGAAACATCAGCGAACTGCGCAACGCCGTTGAACGCGCCTGCGCCTTCGCCGAACTCGACCGCGTCGAACCGTCAGACCTGCCATCCAAGGTCAGCCAGCAGATCGAAGTCCCCTCCCCAGAGGGAACAGGAGCTACCCAACAACTTCCCATCGGTTCGACGCTTGACGACTTCATCAAAGCCCAGGAGCGCCTCTTCATCCAGGAGACCCTCAAATACAACAGCGGCTCCCGCGAGAAAACCGCCAGCATGCTCGGTGTCAGTATCGCCACCCTCTACCGAAAAATGGATCTCAATTCCGAGCGAAAAACCACCGCCTAACGCATCCCCTTCAACTCCCGGCAAAATCGACCACCTCACAAAAGCCCTCCAACCCGGAGGGCTTTTTCGTTATCAGATACCCGCGCCACTCTGCACCCAACTCAGCGGCTCCTTCATCAGCTCTTTCTGCCACCCCATCATCAACCCTTCAGCCGACTTCGCCGCCACCACTTGTTCCAACGTTCCACGCGAACCCAGCAATGAGGATTCAATCTCCAGTCCGTTCGCGACTTGGTCCCTGGCGCCACAAAGCCGATCCACCAAAGCCCGTTCCTCCTCACCAAATCGACTCTTAGGCCGCTTCATCCTTGGAGGACACTCTCCAATCGGCAAAGCCTGCGCCTCCTTCAAAACCTCTGAGAAGGCTTTTTTCCACCGCGGCCTCCAGCCCGCCGGCGCCGAAACCTCCACCCCCCGCTCGAAATCCTCGGCATACGCCAGCATCTGTTTGTTCGACATCACCCGGAAGCAGGGCAAATCCCGCTCTTCGGCAATGCTCTCCCGCCAAATCCACGCCTCCCGCAAAAAGGCCAGCCCCCTCGGTTGCAGCCTCCCGGACCCCTGAACTCGCCAAGGCTCCTCCTTAGGCGCCACCAAACGCTCCGCCACATCCGCCTGCAAATCCAAACAACTCTCCACAAACCACTCTTCCCGATTCTGCGCCCTCAACTCTCCCAACAAACGGTCTGCAATAAAAAGCAGGTAACGCACATCATCAACGGCATAGCGCAGCATCACATCCGGAAGTGGCCGCCGACTCCAGTCTGCCTTCTGCGAAGCCTTCGACAACTCAATCCCCACCATGTCCTTCACCAACGCCGCCAGCCCAAAGTGCCGATGCCCCACCAACCGCGCAGCAATCTGCGTATCACGCATCTTCAAAGGCTTCCACCCGTAAGTCCGCTGCAGCAAAGTCAAATCGTAGTCAGCCCCATGAAACCACAACTCGCCCAAATTCAGCAAATCAAGCAGCGGAGTCATGTCGCTAATCGCCAGCGGATCAACCAATGCAAAATGCCCGGCACACGCCACCTGAAGCAAACAAACCTTCTCTCGGAAGTGGTGCAAACTGTCTGCTTCAGTGTCCAGGCAGCACCGCTTGTCCTCATGAGCTTCCAACTCAACCCTCATCCGAGCTGTCCAATTCACCAGCGCCTCCGCCGTGTCGATGAAGACAAAATCATCCTGCTCCACTCGCGGCACGGTCGCCACACCTCCTTCATCCTGTAACACGGGAAGGCTCATTTCAATCCAGTGAGCAATACCTCCGCATTGTTGCGGGTGCGGTTGATGTTCTTGATCAAAAGCTCAATCGCCTCCACCGCCGGGACCGCCGCCAATTGCTTCCTCACTTGTGTCACCCGGCGGAACTCATCCGGGTGATAAAGCAAATCATCCCGTCGAGTGCCCGACTTCAGCACGTGAATCGCAGGGTAAATCCGGCGCTCAGAAATCTCGCGGTCAAGCGTGATCTCCAAATTGCCTGTTCCCTTAAACTCTTCGAAAATCACTTCATCCATCCGGCTCTCCGTCTCAATCAAAGCCGTTGCCAGAATCGTCAGACTCCCTCCCTCTTCCACATTCCGTGCGGCCCCAAAAAATTTCTTCGGCTTGGCCATCGCTTTCGCATCCATACCACCCGACATCGTCCGCCCCTTGCCACCCGCCAGCGCGTTGTAACCCCGGGCCAAACGCGTCAAACTGTCCAAAAGAATCACCACATCCTTGCCGGACTCAACCAATCGCTTGGCACGCTCGATGACCAACTCAGCCAGCTGCGAATGCCTCTTCGGGCTCTCGTCAAAAGTCGAGGCGTAGATTTGGCCGCCAGCAACCGTCTCCTCAAAATCCGTCACCTCCTCAGGCCGTTCATCCAACAACAAAATCAGCAACTCGATCTCCTTGTGATTCACAATGATCGATTTCGCAATCTCCTTGAGCAACATCGTCTTGCCCGAACGTGGCGATGCACAGATCAATCCTCTCTGCCCTTTGCCAAGAGGTGCCACCAAATCCACCACCCGAGCGCTCATGGAAGCATCCTTGGGAGTTTCCAAAATGATTCGCTCATTCGGAAACATCGCTGTGAGCTTGTCAAAATGAATCGGCGTCTGCCACTTATCAATCTCCACATCTTCAACACAGAGAATTCGCTCAATCGCCAGGAACTTGTCGCGATCACGCGGAGGCCTCGCAAGCCCTTTGATTTTTTGACCGCTCCGCAGCTCAAACTTCCGGACCAAAAACAAGGGAACAAAAATGTCCTCCGGTAAGGGCGTTGCACTGAATCTCGGATAGCGAACCAGACCAAAATGGTCAGCCCCAATTTCCAATACCCCCTCAACGACTAACTGGGTGCCATGATACGACAACCATCCCGCCAAATCATAAATCAATTGATGCTTGGATCGACTCGCGTTCACGCGCCAACCGGTCTTTTCCGCTATCGCATGCAACTCGGCAAAAGACGCCGTTTGCAAAGCGTCCATTTCAATCATCTCAGGAAATCCAGCCGGAACCTTCGGACGCTCCTCTTCACTCGCAGTAGGAAGCGCTGCGGTGTCAGGTTCGCTCGATTCGGTCATCGCAACCACCGGCTCAACGGTGACTGCTTCGGTTGGCAACTCAGGCAACTCCGATGTCGTTTCGGAATCAGAGGTTAATGGGGATTCGGTCATTATGGGTCAAAAGCAGAAAGCAGGATGGAAATTTGGTCGTCCAGGGCCTCCTCGGATCCGTCATTCCAGATCACTTTGGTTGCCTTGTTCGCCTTTTCCAGGACAGGCCACTGCGCGCCCACCATGGACTCGCTGCGGGCCTTGTCCAGCCCTCGGTAGTGCATCAGACGCCGGACCTGCTGGTCCAGACTACTGGCCACCACAATCACATGGTCGGCAGCCACCGTACCTCCAATCTCATAGTGGAGAGGCACCTCCGCAACAAAAAGATTCACCGTTCCAGCCTCTCGCGCCGCCTCCCTCGCACCCTCCAAGGCTGCTAATACGGGCGGATGCAGAATCGCCTCTAACTCCCTTCTTGCCTTTAAATCCTCAAACACAAGCTTCCCCAGCTTTTCACGATTCACCTCTCCATTTTCCACAACTCCAGGCCCGATTCTCACTTTGATCGCCTCTTGAATGGCCACGAGACCCAAAAGCCGTCGAACCTCTTCATCACAAGAATAAATGGCGAGCTTCTCCGCCCCAAGAGACTCTTTCACCCTCGAAAGCACGGTCGACTTGCCACAGGCAATCCCCCCGGTGACTACCCAGGATTGCATATCGGACGGCGTTGGAGATGGGATCACGGTATGAAGTCAATTTTGACCGGTTTAAAACAGGCAGTTTATTCCCGGGTCCTGCGATTCGAGGTGACTAAAACGTTGCAGCGCTAGCGATTCCAAGAATTTGCAGCTCGCGGTCCCTGCACAAAGGCGATCCCGGGCAAGATCAACGGAACCTTTGAACCTCAATGGGATTAGCGGATGGGCTGCTTCCAATCGCGGCGTTCGGGTTAACTTCATCTTTGGAGTTTGGGCTTAAATTACAAGTGGTGTTCGTCCAACAAAACAAACAGGCACCACCTCTCGGCGGTGCCTGTCTAAATCTAGCGATCCAAAGTCAACCTGAGACTACTGACCGCCCACCGCTGGGAGCAACGGGTTAGGACCCGTACCCATTCCGCCACCACCGATTGCGTCAGCCCCAGGCAAGGTGGCATCTGTGCTGGTCGTCTGCTGGCGTACTTTCTGACCGGATGGGTCAATGACGCTCGCCGTCACAAAGATCATCAAGTTCCGCTTGAAGTGGTCTTCAGCTTTGGTCTTGAACAGCCGTCCCAAGATCGGAATGTCACCCAGCACCGGAATCTTATCTTCCACGTTTTGGACGTCTTCACGAATCAGACCACCCATCGCAACCGTTTGACCATCCCAGATCGTCACCGCCGTTGTGACCTTCCGCGAGGAGAACACAGGCTGGTTGATAATGTTCGGAGTCAACACATTGGGAACTGACTGTCCAAGAGCGTTCACACTTGTGGTCTGGATCGGACTACCATAGTTAATGAATCCTTCGAATTCCGTTACCTCAGGTGCCAGATTCAGATCGATCGTGTAGCCGTCCGCACCCAAAACCGGATCAACTTCCATCCGCACACCCACCGGCCGCATTTCGAACGTTGTCGGTGTGGTTGGGGTCACAGGGAACGAACCAGACTGAGTTCCACCAAGTCCGCCACCCAGAGTTGTTTGTCCAATAGCACCAAACTGCTGGGGAATTTCTGGTGGATCAAACTCAGTAGGATACAGGAACTCGCGCACCACCTCCACTGTCGCGCGTTGCCCGCTCTTGGTCGTCACGCTCGGAGCGCTCATCAGATCCACACCTTTTTTCTGGTTCAAGGCGCGAATGACGACTTGGAATTGTGGGTCGGTAAACACGCCAGTGATGGCCGCGATCCCCGGGGACAACGAGGATACCGCCTGAGAGGTCGAGATAAGCCCGTCAATCGAGTCAGCCGAAATCGCATTGCCCCCGAAACGCATCCCCCGACTGATCGGATTCTGCCCAACAGGCACGCTGCCTGCCCCTGGGAAAGTCGTCGGAAAATCACTCGAATTCAATGGCCCTGATGAAGAATTGCCAACTGTGCCGCCACTTCCAAACACACCATCACTCCCTGGCACGTTGAAAGCCCCTAGCAACCAATCAAAGCCAAGCTCATCTGTGTTCTTCTGCGACACCTCAACGAACTTGGTCGTGATGTAAATCTGCTTTGGAATGTTGCCAATAGTCGAATCGACAAATTGTTCGACGAGATCCAGCATCGGCTGAGTGTTCCGAACGATCAACTGCGAGGTCGTTTTGTTGAATACCGCCGTTGCACCGTCGCCGAAAGTGATCCCTTGCTCCTTCAAGATATCGAGCGCGGTCTTCCGGGTAATGAGTGCTGAGCCCCCTCCCGCAGCAGCAGCTGGCGCAAACGGATCAGCAGGTGCCGCTGCAGGTGCTGCACCACCAGCGTCGCCGCCCATGCTAAGGAAATCGGGACCCACCCGGAAAATGCGTTGATACATTTCCGTCGAGGTCTCGGAAATCGGAACCACCAAGACGGCATACGAATCAACCTTGAACTTCATGCCCGCCAATTCAGTGATGTAGCGAAGAGCCTCAGACATCGGAACATCCGTGAGGTCAATGCTAATGGTGGTGGTGATCGGCGTGTCACCGGTCTTCAAGATAATGTTCACACCCTTCCTCGCAGGATCAGACTCCTGATCGTCCAAATCACGGCTCTTGACCCGAAGGAACTCAATCGCTTCCTCAAGTGAAGCACCCGCAAACTGGACGGAGGGGAACCGAATGCGATTCATTTTCTCGGTGATGTAAGCCGACTGCGTCTTGGTGGTAGGCCCAAGGGTATCTGTCTGAATCACCTGAACCGGCACCGTATCCTCCCATGCCTTGTTGACTTCATTCAGCATCTTCGCCCGTGTGTGGTCCCGTGCACTGTTGAAATACTCTGCCCGCTTCTGCTCTGCTCTCTCCATGCCACGGCGAGCCGCGGTGTTGTAGGGGTCCTTCCTCAGGACGTCGAGATAGTCCTCACGTGCGAGGTCATAATTACCCAATTCGTAGTTGCTCCGGCCCTGGAGAAGCCCCCGCTCCACTTCCTGCACCTTAACGACGTGCTCTGGAGTCAAAGCCACCGGCCAGCGCTCTGGATCGTCCAACTGTTTGCCAAACGCAACAGCTCCAGCGTGCCCTGGAACTGCAACCAACGCCCCATCAAGCAACTCACGCGCTTCCTTGTAGCGCCCGTTCTTCGCCCGCTCCCGAGCCAAAACGACACTGCAATCCGCAAACTTGGCCTTGGCATACTCACTCCACTCAGAGGTGATCGCCGCATTAGGAAGTGCATCCATCGCCGCTTTGTACTGACCCAAAGCACCTTCGGTATCACCCTCCGCCATCAACTTGTCTCCTTGCTCGATCGCAATCCTTGCATCTTGAACACGACCCATTCGACGCGCGATCTCGCGCTCGGCAAGACCAGGAAGACTTCCCCCGCCAGTGCCTGCCTGCGCGGCATTTGCAAGGGATAATGCTGCCAAAGCAGCAGACAGACAGCGATTTTTAAACACTTTTCGGGAGAGACGAGTCATACGAGGTATCGGAAGCAATTTTGCAATGGGAGGATAGTGAATAGCAGGTTTAACCCTGTTTTGGCTAGGTATTTCTGTGTATCAGGTGTTTTTTTTAGCGCATTGAAATCTTGAGAGGTTCACTTTGGCGACCCGAAGCGTCGAGCTTAGCGATTGAAGCCTCACTTTCAAGCACATCCAAGACCAAATAAGTGTCTCCTGTTCCAGGAAGTTGAAAACGCTCACCTTTTTTCACAGTGAATTCTTTGACCCCATCAAGCAGGTATTCAAATTTGGCCTCATATTCGGCAAGATTCAGGTCTTCTCCCCGAATCAAGACCACTTCTTTGTTTGTGGCAGTGTCCAGAACCTTCAATTCAGAAACGTCTTTTTCGCCAGTCTTTGGATCGGGTACGACCTTTTTCTCGAAAGCAATGGCCTTAAACCGAACCGCCCCCGCATCAAATCCGAATTCCTTCCCTGGTGTGACAAAGACACTCTTCTTCGGTTCAGGCGCGATCCGCTGCACTTGCACCGGCATCGTGCTGCTTTTCAAGTGCACGATGTAGTCGTTTGTGATCCGTTCCTTCAAGTAGAGCTTGTTGGTCGCCGTTGGCTTACTGGCAGCGTCCTTCGGATTGGTCTTCGCCATGAATTCCTCTTCATTGGTAAACCCATCTTCGTCAGGGTCCAACTCTCCCACATTGGCGTGCAGAATATCGGGCAAATCATTACTGACCAGGAAGTCATTGGTCATCGGCGCCCTCAAAGTCGGATTCGGCACAAACAAATCGAAAAGCTGGTCATCCTTAACCACCAAAAGGATCGATTTATTCAGCGGCACCGGCTTACCCGCAAGGAATGGAGCTTTCCAGTCGAACACCGTGCTTAATCGAGTGATCGCCTCCTCAGCCTTCGCTACTGGAATTTCTCCCAACTCGTCTTTCGGCGTCACCTTTTTGAGCACCAAGGTATCCGGCAACCCATTACTCTGCCAAACAAGCAATCCAGCCACAGTGATTGCCAGCAAGGCCATCGCGACCAGCAGTTTCTTTTCAAAGTTCCCTTTTCGTTGATTCATGAATGCAGTTCCAAATTGTGTTTGAGAAGTGATTTTCGATCTTTCGATTCCAAACTAGTTCGCCGTACCCGCCACTTGTTTTGAGGGATCAATGAATTTAATCAGATCGATCTCCATGTAGACCTTCAGCTTCTCCTGCCCCATGACGCCAACGGCATCCTTGATGCCCGGTTTCGCAGGTCCAGTGGCCTCTGCTGCAACCTCAGCTGCGGGAACCGGATTACCATCGGTTCCGATCACAACTTGCTCCTGAGGAATCTCAGCCGCCGAAGCATCCACTGCGGCCGCTTTGTTCTTGTTTAATTCCAACGTCACTGCTGCCCTCAGTGGCCCCTCATTCTTTTCATTCTCAACCCGCAACAGCCGAACTGCAGCAAAGTAAGGCATCTCCGAAGGGCTCGCCAAACGGTTCAACACCTTCTGCAATGGCCCTTGATCGCAAGTGAGCGTGAAAGTTAAAGTGCGGCGCTCAACCATTTCTGCCACCGGCTTTGTCGCAACAGGAGCCTTGCCTTTACCTGCTACCCCGACTTTCCCTCCCTTAGGCGGTGCTGCCGGCGCAGAAGGTGCTACTGCCGTCTCACCCTTCTCCGAAGCCAAGAGGCTCCGTTCAAAGGTATCAACAGACTCCACTCCAGACTCAATAAAAACCCGGACAACGGCTTCCGCAGCATCCACGTACTCCGATAGCTCCTGCGCGATTGCAGCAGATTTTGGCAGACTCGAAGTGTAATCTGCAAATCCCAACGAGGACTCACCCGGGAGTTTTGTCGGTTTGCCTGAAATCGAACGCACTTCGGCGATTTTCGCCTTCAATTTTGCCTGGAAATCAGTCTCGCTGATCGGCTCAGCCGCAGGCTGCAAACTTAGCAATACCTTACTCAAGGTCGTCACCTTTTTTTCGTAGTCCTCAACCGCCGACTTTTTCTTTTCCAAATTTTCAGGACTCGGATAGAGATTCGCCGATTTCATGGTCGCCAAAGCATTGTTGGCGGCAATGAATCGATCATTGGACGCCCCAAAAGATGACCATGCATTAATTACCAAAAAGCCAAGTGCTGCCGCCAGCGCAAGGAACACCCCCATGATTGAGGCCAACGTTTTGTTTTCGCGGATCCAGTCCATGCTCAGTTTTTGAATTCGATTTTCTGTTTCAGAGGAAGGCGGATGTCAAACTTGTATGCGTACCGGTCCTCTTCGATTCCGGTCTCAGCCTTGACAATTTCATTCAATTTCTTCTCGATATCCTGCACATCAAACCAGTCGCTCCCCGCAAGAGCGCGCACATAGCGATAGACCACTTCTTGGCCTTCGTCATTTTTTCGATACAACCCTTGGATGTGCAATTCATGCGCAGACTGGGTTGACACAGCCTTGTCAGCCGCCACCCCTAACGCTGGTGCCACAGCTTGATCCGCAGCACTTGACCCAGCCGCACCCAGCGACGGCGTCAACGAGTTGCCATTCGCCACCGGCTCTACCAGAGTAATCCAGATCAGATCGTTATCGAATTTGGAGTTTAACTCCTGAAGGAGGCGAACCCAATACGACCGAGTGTTCACTGCAGACTCAATCTGCCCACTCTGTGTGCGCAAACTCTCGAGCCGTTCATCCAAGCTCAACAGTTCATTCGCTATCCCCTTCAAACTGCTCTGTTCAGCTTCCATTCCAGCAACCTTTTCCTGAACCACCGCATCAGCCTTCTTGAAGTAGAGCAAAGTCGCTAACAGCGTAGCCAAGAGACACATTCCTGCCATGATGACCGCAGGCGCTCGGCGGGCAGAGTCTCTCGCCGCAGCGAGTGTTTCAGGCACCAACTCGACCTCCGCTGGGCAAGCTCCAAAATACCTCAGCGCAAGGCCCGACATCTCTCCAAAACAAGGCCCTTCATCTTGGACGGATGCCTCATCAATTGCCCGATCCATCCTTACCCCCCGAAGACCATTGAAGATTTCAGCCGGAATCTTCAATTTCTCTTGGAAGAAGTCCGTTGCATATCCCATGCTTGCTCCACCGCCACACAAAAACGCACGCTGAGGCGCCGCTCCACCCTGCTGGCTGCGGTAATAGTTGACGGTCCGCATCACCTCACCATGCAGGCGGGTCATAGCGTTCCTCATCACCTTTGACAGAGCCGCAACTTCAGGATCCGGATGAGATTCAACCGCACCACCCAAGGCCACGAACCCATTTGTCACTTTTTGAGCCTCGGCATCCCCAAAACCCAGCCCGAACTCCTTGCTAATCGCAGCCGTCACCGACGCACCACCTACCAGAATATTCCGGGTGAAAAAGCGATCTTCCTCTACGAAAACAACATTCGTGGAACGCGCCCCAAGATCGATCAGAACCACTGGCTCGGTCACATCCGGGTAGCTATACTTGAAAGCATTATAAAGAGCCAATGGCGCCAAATCGACCCCGATGGTGTTGATCCGATTCTCAATCACCTGCTCGTTGATCTCATTCAACGAATCAGATTTCATGGCGACCAATACCACTTCCGTTTCACCCAAAGGCTCCCCAACCACCTCGTAATCCCAGACCACCTCATCAATTGGAAAAGGCACATTTTGCCGAGCTTCAAACTCAACAATCTGGTCCATCCTCTCTCCTTGAACCGGCGGCAACTTGACGAAGCGAGTGAAAACGGTGTGGCCCGCTACCGCATACCAAACATCTTGCTTGGCCAGACCCAGTTTGTCAGCCAACTCAGCAATGCCAACTTTCAGCTGAGGGAGCCGCGAAACATCAACCGTTGGGTCGCCAGACAGTTCGACAAATTCGTACTTCTTGAGAACGAGCTCTCCTCCCGCCTGACCATAAATCGCACCGCCAAGCCTTTGTGAGCCCAGGTTGATGACGGCTATTTGTTTCTTGTCTGCCATGAGATGAATAAAGTTTTCGGGATCAGTGATTGTGAGTTCTATCGCCAGGGCTCAGACAAGTTCAACGAACTTCTTGCCCAAGTCGGCTTTCAAAGATTCGCGGCACATTTTATTGGGCCGACACGGGAAGGTCATAGTCACCCCAAAACGGTGCGAATGGTGTCTTTGATTTGGGCAACACAGCCCCGTCTTCAAACGCAAACTTGTCCGACAGCCCTTGGGTGTTTGCATCAAACCACCAAGGCGACCCAGTGCTCGACCCCGACGCTACTCGCTTGCCTCCCACCAGAACTTCTACACCATGGGCTACCACGTCACCCTTTCCTGCATTGTCCTTCTGCAAAATACGCTTCAAAGTCGAAGGTGAAACAAATGCCAATCCGAAGCACGCCGTGTCTGCCGGCACATCCTTGTAACTCATCGTTCCGCTCAAAACGACGTTCTTCCCGTCCTCGCTCTTCTGATTCAGACCGATAAAATACTTCACATCCATGGCAGCCAAACTCCCTGAGCGCCCCCCGGCATCCCGAGCCAGCTTGATGTCAAACGCCACCTCGATTTCCAGCCAGTTCTTCGGCTTCCACTTCTTGTCCACAATGTTCAACGCCTGCACCTGCGGTGTTTGTTGCTGCTCAACCTTGACGCCTTTCACTTCCACTTTGACTTGAGTGGCATCTTGCGCACCAACCCAAGGGGTCGCCAGCACCAGGATCGTTAGAGCAATTTTCTGTAGTTTCATGATAACAAAAATAAGAGCGTAGAAGTTGGATCGGATTTCTGGCGAATTTTCGTCGCCAGCACTCAGTTTTAACAGGTAAGGTGACGAATCATCAAGAAGCGATTGCAGGAAAGTCGCAAAAAGAAGCGTTGGGGAGTCCAATTCCATCACCGAGACCACAATTTGCTCCCTCCCAGCCACACCCCAACCACCCAACACGAACCGCATACGGTGCTGGAAAGCTGCGCCAAATGGCCAACCTTTGATTTGGGAGTCTAGAAAATTGCTGCATTTCCGAAGGCACTTTGAGGTGAAAACAAAGAACCCGCAAGCAAAAGCCTGTCCATCCTCCAAGTTACAATGAGTCGCTTGACCCGTGTTGAGTCTCGCTTGTCTTTCATTCGAACCATGTCTCTTTAAAAACTCCATGTCACTTTTTCGCTGTCGCCTGCGGTCCTCCATTCTTGCCCTAATGGTCACATGGTGTGCTACAGCCTGCCTACCAGATGGAGCCAGAACAGGATCGCTTTCCCCGCATCAATCAAAGAAACAGACTCGCCGCGTGGTTTGCCTCTTTTCAGATTCCCGAATGCCTTTCCAAAGAGCCCAAGCCCAATTCTTGAACCTGCTCGACGCTCAAGATGCCGATCACGAACTCGTTATGGAGGACGCCCAGGGAAGTTCCAGCCAACAATTCAATCAGATCGAAGCACTCCTGGCGGCACCTCCCGCCGTTCTTTTGCTCCAACCAACCGATCTCCAGTCAATTTCCCCTTCTCTGACCAATCTCAAAAACGCCGGAACTCGCATCATCATCGTTGACCCGCCATCCAAAGTGAAATCTTCGTCGGAAATCGAAGCCATCTTTGCCTGCGACCCCAGAGAAATCGGGCGCACCGCCGCAAAAATCGCCCTGAATGCCCTCTCAAATCGGGCCGGCGATCGTGGCGACCCCATCCCAAAGGGTAGAATTCTAGAAATTCGGGGAACTGATGAGTCAGCGTGGTCTTCCGCAGTTCATGCCGGATTCGCCGAAGGGCTAACGCCAAACACTTCGATCATTCTCGTCCACGATACCCCAGCAGACTGGACCTCCGCCAATGTCCAACCACGGTATGCAGAGGCGCTAAGGCTCCAAAAATCCATCGATGTGGTCTTCGCACACGACGATTTTCTAGCCCAGGCCGCCCATTTTGCTGCAACTGCAACCGGCACACGAGATGACACCCTTATCATCGGCATCAATGGATTCGCTGGCGCTGAAGGCGGGTTGGAAATGATGCGGCGCAATGAAATTGACGCTACCATCCAACGTCCCTTCCTCGTCGACGCAGCCTGGCAACACCTTCGGCAACCACCAACTTCCAACCCCACCACCGAAGCCCAAGTCAAACCACTCGCCATCGTCCCATCCGATTTGGATCAATCCGCAGTTCTTGACTCGAACCAATCGAAAAGTTCCCCAGACAAGTAGCGCTTATTCAAAATCGGTCGCGAACCGGAATGCTAGCCCCACAAGTCCAATCGGACATCACAAGGAGGTGGTGCACACCTCGTCCGGCTTGAACCAGGTGACAATATCCTGACACCATGCTGACCCACTTCTTACAAAAGTGAGACGCATATTCTCATTTGTGAATTGATCAGCACGCCTACTGGGTTTATAATTTCCATAACTTTAATCTTTAAGGTTATGCGCCTTCACTTCCACATCCCAAATAGACTCTTGATCGCGAGTCTGTTGGTTTGCTCATGGAACCTCGCATCCCCTTTGGCGAACGCCCAAACTTTCGCCGAACCCCTACCCCGCCATCCCGTTTACCAAGGACGCCCGATTCCAAATCAGTTGAGACCTCAGTCCGCTCCGGTCCAACGCCCATCGCAAGCCCCACCCTACGCCCTCCGCTTCGACGGTCGCTACGCAGAAGTTCCAATCACTTTTCCCCGCCCGATTCTTCAAGCGGTTTATGCCGCCAACACCCTCCAAGGCAAGCCCTACAGAATGGGTGGCGGACACTCTCGCCTTTACGACTCGGCGTACGACTGCTCTGGCTCTATCTCATACATTCTCTTCCACTCCGGCCTTTTGCGCTCCCCACTGACTTCAAAGGAGTTCGCCAACTACGGCCTGCCCGGACCCGGCCGATTTATCACGATCTATGTCAAACCCGGGGACCACGTTTTCCTTACCATTTGTGGCCTCCGACTCGACACAACAGGCGGTAGAGAAGCCGAAGGACCTCGCTGGAGACCCAAACCGCGTTCCACCGCCGGTTTCATTACCCGACATCCCCCTGGACTGTAAACCTCCACTCCTGCAATCGAGCCACGTCAAAAGTCCCCTTCCCAGAACTGTTTTTAACGCATGAAAAAGATCTCCCCCTCATCTTCCTCGATCAGATCGGAAAACATCGCCTTTCCTGGACTGCTCAAAAGCCGACTGCCTGCCTTCGGAACAGGTTACAGACAGTTCGCCAGCGGAAGCATCGATCTCAACCCTGCCCAACGGCCCACTCACTGCCACCCACTTCGTGAACCGCAACAACCGCCGCAGCCATAGACCGAAAAACTTCTGCTTCACCAGCAATCAAAGAAGAATCGCCGACTGCCGCAACCGCTCCCTCAATTCCGGCGACTTCTCCAGTAGCCCCCTCACCGCAGGCCGCATTCCCGGAACTTCAACCGCCCCGGTCGCTTGATGACCCAAAACCAACCTCTCAAGCGCCTCCGAAAACGCCGTCACTGCCGCTTGCTCTTCCGCGCGATCATAAACCAGTCCGTTGATCAAACTCACGTGCTCATACCGCCGCAACCACTCCTGCGCCCGCTCTTGATAGCGCGGCAAAACCACCCTCATCAGCGCCTCTCCACCTCGAGAATCCGCATGTTTAAGCACCTGAAAGACCATGCAACGCGCCACTTCCATCGCGGCTGAAATCAGCCCCTCCTCACGCTCGCCCGGTTCCATCCTACGATGCCGATGCTCAAAATGAAACCCCATATCCACCTGACACATCCGCTCGACAGGCAAAATCCGATGAGCCTCCGCTAAAATCGCAATTTCCAATCCCCATCCAGACGGCATTTCAAACGCTCCCAACGTCTTCATATCCCCACCGAACTCCCCGGACAGCGGATATCGAAACGATTGCAGGTGCTCAATCAATGGCTGCAACCCAAGCACATCCGCAAACGCCTGAATCAGTGGGAAACACAACAGTCGAGTCACTCGCCCGTAAAGCCGGTCCGACACCCGACTGTAGTATCCCTTCGCGAATCGATACCCCATCTGTGGATGCAGCAACGGCAGACACAACTTCCACAGCAGCCCCCTCGTGTAATTCAAAATGTCCGTATCGTGACTGACCACCAAACCCTCATGCCCACTTGCCTCCAACCACGCCAGTCCCATCCATATGTTTGACCCCTTCCCCTCCATGTAAGCAGGGCATCCCAAAGCCTCCATTTCCCTCCAAATCTCAAGCAACTCCGGCCCATCATTCCATAGCAAACAGGCAGGCTTACCCCGCAAATGACGCTTCAGAAATTCAATCGCTACCTCGCACTCCGCACCCCTCATTTGATTCATCGTAACAACCACCTGTCCCACATACTCCACCTGCGATACCTCTTCCAGGATCTGCGGGAACGCTGGCCGTTCACACTCGATAAAAAGCGCAGGTAAGAGCAGCGCCACAGGCTTCTCCTTCGCCCAGTTCACCAAGTTCACATCCGCCACACCGTCCTGAGCCGATGCCAAGTGATGCAAGGTCGGTAACTTCGGATGTTGATGAAAATCTGCCATGAATTCAATCCCAACTCACCACAGTTCCACCTCTCTTGGCAAGCATTGACATTTAATTCCCCAGTCCATGCCACCTCTTACAATCCCGCACTCACCCTGGCCTGTTCTTCCGGCTCCAATTTTTCAACCGTCCCCGCAGCAGTTCGCTCCTCTTCCGGCTCCTCCAACTCAATCTCAATTTGCTGACGCATCCGCCTCGAAACCCACGGCCGCACCAAACCATAAAGCAAATAACTCACAAAAAACACCGCGGGTGTCCACTGCCAGTTGTTCACCGAAAACCACACCACCAAAATCGTCACAATCACCGCCGGAAGCGACCGCCGAGTCCGCCAGTTCACGGACTTGAAACTCGGATACTCAATGTCGCTCACCATCAAAAACGACAGCATCACCATCAGCACTGCCAGTCCGTACTTCCACGGCCCCAATTCCTTGTTCCCCTCCTCCATCCACAACAACAAAAGCGTAATCGAGGAAATCACCCCCGCCGCTGCGGGTATCGGACAACCCCGGAAACTCTTCGAACTGCTGTGCTCATCCATCGCCGCCAAACAATTGAACCGAGCCAATCGAACCGCTCCACACACCAAGTAGGCCGCCGCAATCAAAGACCCCACTCCAGCAGGCTTCGTGATCCCGGAAAGCACAATGTCATGCACCAACAAAGCAGGAGCAATCCCAAACGAAACAATGTCCGCCAAAGAGTCCAGCTCCCGCCCAAACGGACTCTCCTGCCCGCCCAATCGAGCCAGTCGCCCATCCAAGACGTCAAACAAACACGCCGCCAGGATCGCAAGAATGGCGTAATGATAGTGAATCGTTACCTCCCCCGCTCGACCTTGAAAAATCTGCAATATCGCCACAAAGCCAGCCAAAATATTGCCCGCCGTCATCATTGTCGGCAGCAGGTAAATGCGGGGTTCTCGAAAAGCCATGGACGACCAGTATAAGTGCCTTCTCGGAAAACGGAAGTCCGGAAATCCATTCTCTCCCAATCCGACTTTCCCCTTTCCACCGCCCTCGAAACCGCCATCTTGCCGAATCCACTCGATTTGTTTCGCCAGATACACCCCCCTCACATGACGCATCCGTTCCTCACCTCCGACTTCCAAATCCGCTGGTCCACTCTCAAAGCTGACGCGATTCAGTCCGACATTTCGTCTGCCCTCGAAAATGCCACCGCCGCGATCGACTCGTTTTTGACCCAGGACCGGGGCCGCATGACCTTCGAAAGCGTCGTCCTCGCCCTCGACGAAACCACTCGCCCTCTCAACGAAGCCTGGGGGCTCGTCAACCACCTCGATGCCCTCTGCAATAACCCCGCCCTGCGCGAGGCCCAGAACGCCATGCTACCAGCGGTCTCTGCCTTTTTTGCAAAAATCCCCCTCAACCCCCACATCTGGGACCTCCTCCTCACCTACAGCAAAACAGACGAAGCCAAAGCCCTCACCGGCATCCGCCGCCGCGCCCTCGACGAAACCATGGAAAGCTTCCGTCAACATGGCGCCGAACTCCATCCCGAAAAAAAGTCTCGCCTCGAACAAATCGAATCCGAACTCTCAAAAATCACCCAAAAGTACTCCGAGAACGTCCTCGATTCCAC
>JAIYDW010000030.1 GCA_027487315.1 Verrucomicrobiaceae bacterium
CCCTTGCCGCGAATGATTTGCCCGGCATACAGGATCAAATTCCGATCGCTAAAACTGCTCCGCAAATCCGGATCTCCCATCCGCGGCACCGGCGCGTGAATCTCAATGCGATCTCGATCAAAGCCATTCTTGAGCAACTCATCACGCATGTACTCCGTCACCACCACCATCCGCTTGAACTCCTGATTCAGCGCGATCTCCCGCTTCTTCGCCGCGTAGCTCACCCACTTTAAAGGAAAGCCGCCACCCGAGTTCTTCACCACGCTCGCAAGACACGGAAAGATGCAAGCAGGCCCCGCCGCCCGAGTGCAGATCTCGCGCGTGAAGTAGTTGTACTTGTAACTCCTCATGCAGTAAATGTCGTGATCATGCACCATCCGCACCAGCGGCCGGCCACTGTCAACCAACGCCTGAATCACCCGCAAATCAGCCATCTTATGAACATAAACCACATCCGGCTCAAACTCCCTGAGTGCCGCTTTCGTGGCCTCACCTGGTTCGGCTGCCTCCAATGAAAATCGTGAAGAAAACACGGCATTCCAACCCTCCTCATTCTTGCCAGTCCCCGGCCCGTGCAAAATGCCAATCTCATGGCCGCGCTTGCCAATTTCCTGCGCCGTGATAAAAGCATTCGCCTCCGCGCCAGCAAGAGCGCCAAAGCGCTCATGAACATAAAGTAACTTCATAACTCAGCTTTCTTCAGTCGTTGCAGCTCGACCTTCAAAACACGCTCCGCTGCCTCAAACGCGTCAAACAAGTCGGTCGCTAAAGGTGTTTGGCCCGGAGTGATGTTTAGGTCGGCAAGCTGCTCCATTTCCCGGCACAAGTGGCTGATCCGGCTCAAACCAAAAAGCGAGCTGCTGCCCTTCAAGGAGTGCGCCACCCGCTTCAGCGTGACCTGATCCGAGCCTCCGGCCAGCATCATCAACTCCTCCAGCCGCGCCGGTGTGTCCTCCAACCAGTTTTCAATCAACTCCGCCGCCGATTCGTTGCTCAGTTCATCAGCCAGTTGCCGGATCGACTGCAGCGCCTCAAGATTCTCCTGCTCAGTCCAATACGGCTGCCCTCCTCCCATCTCCTCCGATGCCAGCTCGCGCACCTGGCTCAGGGCTTCAATCAGCGACGCTGAACGCAAGGGCTTCGCCAGATAATCGTCCATCCCCGCATTCAAACAACGCTCCCTCTCGCCCGACATCGCATTGGCTGTCATCGCAATGATCCGCGCTCTCGGCCGTGCCCAGGTTGGCGAAGCCTCCAGCTCCCGGATCGCCCTCGTCGCCTCATAACCATCCATCACCGGCATGTGGCAGTCCATCAAAATCCCGTCATACACCCCGCTCGAAAACCGGTCCAAAGCCTCGCTGCCATCTCGCGCCAGCTCGGCCTGGTAGCCCAGCTTCTCAAGCAAAAGAATCGCCAGCCGCGAATTGACCTCATTGTCCTCCACGATCAACAGCCTGGGCCGCGTTTCCTTCTTCGCTGATGCCTTCGGCGCATGCGGCGTCGCCTCCGCCTCCTTCTGTCCCAGTTGCCGGATCGCCGTCCTCAACTGCAACCTCCGCAATGGCTTCGCCAGATACGCATCCACCTTCCCGAGCGATGTCCGCTCCCGGGCGCTGTCCGTCAGTTGCCCCATCACGATCACTCGCGGTCGCCGCCTTTCACGCTCCAAATGCCCCATCACCTCGATCGTGCGATCCCCAAACAATCGCCGGTCAATCACGACCACATCCCAAAGCTGTTGCCGATCACGCAAGGTCGCGACCAGAGACGCCTCACTCTCCACCATCACCGCCTCATGAACCAATCCCTTCAGCGCCGCCCGCGCGGACCTCAATGACAGCGGCACATCATCCGCCACCAGCACCCGGTAATCCTTCACCTCCTCAGGCCATAGCACCTGACTGTCCGTCGACGCCCGCGCCAGGCACATCGGCAGCTCAAACGAAAAGCGCGAACCCCGGTGCCGTTCACTCTGCACAGAAATGCTGCCCCCCATCAGCTCAACCAGCCGCTTGCTGATCACCAACCCAAGTCCCGTCCCACCGTATCGCCGCGTGGTCGAACCATCCACTTGCGTGAATGGATTGAAAAGTTGCTTCTGCTGCTCAGGTGTCATCCCGATCCCCGTGTCCTCCACCACAAACTCCAAAAACGGCGACCCCTCACCCGTCCTCTGACTTCGGCTCAGCAGCACGTTGATCTCACCTTCGTCCGTGAACTTGATCGCATTCCCCAGCAGGTTCAAAAGGATCTGACGCAGCCGCCCCGGATCGCCTCTCAAACTCAACGGCACATCATGCTCAATCACCACATTGAGTTCCAACCCCTTCGCTTGCGTCTTGTGCGCCAGCAAGTCCACCACTCCATCAATGACCGAATCCACCGAGAAAGCCTCCTCCACCAGATCCAAACGCCGCGCTTCAATCTTTGAGAAGTCGAGAATGTCCTCAATGATCGTCATCAGCGCCTCCCCGCTGTTGCGCACCGCTTCCGCCATCTCCTGCTGGGTCGGATCCACCTTCGAATCCAAAAGCAGCGATGACATGCCGATGATGCCATTCATCGGTGTGCGAATCTCATGGCTCATCGTCGCCAGAAAATCGCTCTTGGCCCGGTTCGCCGCCTCAGCCTGTTCCTTCGCCTCCAGCAGATCTTTCTCCGCCCGTTTCCGTTCCGTCATGTCGTAGGCGATCCCCACATAGCCTGTGATCACACCCCTTTCATCAGCCAGTGAAGTCACCGAAAGCATCACCGGAAAACGGGTCCCATCCTTCCGAAGGTACGTCCACTCTCGCTCATCCGGCTGGCCCAGCTTCGCTTTGGCAATAAACGCGTCAAATCCCGCCGAAACCGGAACACCCAACTCTTCAGACAGCTCCTCCGCACGCAGCGCTACCTCTGCAGGATCGTGAATGAATTCCAGCGTTCTCAATCCCACAATCTCCTCAGCACGATAGCCCAGCAGCCGCTCCGCCGTGTTGTTGAACGTACGAATGATACCCTTCGGGTCGGTTGAGATGATTGAGTAATTCGCTCCCTGGAGGATGGCCTTCTGCAGCGCGTTCGTCTCATGCAGAGCGTGCTCCGCATTCAACCGCACCATGAACTGTCCAATCTGATTGCCAATGCCAGTCATGGTCTCCAGCAGCTCCTCGTCCGGCTCTTCAATGCGACGACTGAAAAACTCAATGACTCCAAGTACCTCGCCCTGACTCAAAATCGGAAACGCCAGTGCCCCATGCAGATCGGATGCCGCAGCTTGCGCCGCCCGAATGAAACCCGAATCCTTCACCACATCGGGCACCCACAAACTCTGCTTGCTTTCCCATACCCGACCAGGTAGCCCCACTCCGCGCTTCAATATCAGACTCCGGCTTGCTTCCACAAACGAAACCATCTCCTCGGATGGATCATGCCACAAATCCAGCAAAGTCAGTCTCTCCTTCGACCCATCACGCATCCAGATCCCGCCGAACAGCCAGCCCAGCCGACCGCATAGACTCTGAATCACTCGGGCTCCTCCCGCACGAACGGAGTCGGCGTCCGCCAGAATTCGCGAAACCGAAAGCTGCATGGCCCGCCTCTGCTCATCCCGACGGCGTTGCGTGATATCCGCTTCAATCGCCATGAAATTCGTCAGCTTCCCCGCCTCATCAAGGATTGGCTGCACTTCCAACGAGATCCAGTAGGTCGATCCGTCCTTGTGATAGTTGAGCACTTCAGCCTTGAAGCCGCGCTGCTCCCGGATCTGCTTTCGCATGTATTCGATGGTCTTCGGGTCGGTTTCCGGCCCCTGCAAAAAGCTGCCCGGCGTCCGACCCGCAGCCTCTTCCAATGTATACCCGGTGGCGCGCACAAACCCATCGTTCACCCACTCAATCAGCCCGTTCGCATCCGTCACCACCACCGCATTGTCCGTGCGCGCCGCCACCAGCGCCAGCTTGCGCGCTTCCGCCTCCTGAATCCGCAGCTGCCCCCGCTGCGCCCTCAAACGTTCCGTCAGCTTGGTCAGGTCCTGATTCGCCATCTGCTGCGTCTGCAACAGTTGCAGCAAATCCATCGATTGGTCATGAATGGCAAAGTCAGAGAAAGTCATCCCCAACTCCTCCATTTGCGCCGTGTCTTGCAGCCACGGTGACGCCAGCATCACCGTGACGCCCTGATCAGCAAGCTGGAGCAACTGCCCCCGAAACTTGGTACCTGTATTGACGTGTTGGAAAAGCAGCAAATGCGTAACGTGCGATTGAAAAAAGGCCGCCGAGATTTCCCCGTGCGGCCGGATCATCGCGAACAATTCCTTCACAGACCTGCCGCAATCGACGTCATGGCAAATCTTGGCCAGCGACGGCCCCCAGCTCGTGATCTTAAGCTCATCGTCCCAGGCAAGATAAAACGGGAACACCCGCTCGAACGACTCGGCAGGTAGCGAGATGGAACTCAAAAATGTCGGTCCCTCGCTCATCAACTGGGCGTTTCCCATTTCACCTCGAACACATCATGATCCGCCCCCGCCGCCTTGGTCGCAGTCGCCACCGCCGTCGCCGGTGTGTTGTAAAGCTTGCCCAAGCCCTGAACCAGTCCAATCACAAACGTCGTCAGCCCCGGGCGGTGCGTGAAATAGTGCAG
>JAIYDW010000110.1 GCA_027487315.1 Verrucomicrobiaceae bacterium
CGGGCGTGTAGATGACGCCGGGGCAGTAGTGGTCATTGTCCACCAGCAGGATGGAGGCATAGCGGCCCGCCGGGATCTCCGGCATGGTCACAGTCGCACCTTTCGAGGTATCCACCACGGCTCCGGAATACAGCGTATCCTTGTTCATCCGCACCACCGTCTGGTTGTCGAGCGGCACGAAGTTCCGGTAGTGGAACCAACGGTTCACACCGCCTGCGAGCTTGGAGATGTTGGCGAAAGTGCGGTCGGATTCCGCACGGCAGTAGTTTTCTTGCGTGACCGTGACGCCAGTGGCGGAGTCTTGGGCAAAGACCTGTGCGGTCGTGAGTGCCAGTGCGCTAGCAAGCGCGCGGGCTATAAGGTTTTGCATGTGGTTGGTTTTCATCGGTTAACGGCATTTGGTTTGTATTCCGGCGTAGCGTTAAGAACAGAATGCGTCGTCGCCTAACAATCCAGATTATCGACAAAAACGTGGCTTTGTCAGCACCTTTATATCTGACAGATTTGTTGCTTGAAGACGGCATTTTGAATTCAAGGGGTTGCTTTTGCCGCATTTAGGCGCGCAAAGCCACAAAAAGGTCGGTTTTTGCGCAAATGAGGGACGAAATCGACTGTTCGAAACACGCCGTCTCCCTCCCCGGTCAAACGGTCTCCCTCCCCATCCCCCACCCTGCCTCACTTTTTTCTTGCCACCCAATACACGGTTTTGCTTAAATAATCCCCATGTCACGCCCTAGCGATGCTGACATCCCCGACTCCCCAGACGCCTACGCCGCCTGGGTCAATCGGCGCATTGGTCAGGAAGTCCTCCGCCGCCGCACCGCCATCGGCCTCAGCGCCTACGCCCTCGCCAAGCAAACCAAGCTCACCGCCCAGTCCATTCGCAACATCGAGCTCGGCAAATGCCCCACAGGCGCCCTCTCCACCTCCCTCGCCCTGGTCGCCCACCGCTTCGGCACCACCCTCGGCCGCTTCATCTCCAGTGCCGAAGACCCCCGCGAGTAGACCGTTTCTCGAAAAGAAGTTTATTTTGATCCGGCGAGCGCAGTGGCCTCAGTGGCAAGGAAGTCGCGCAGCCCGCTATCAAATCAATAGCGGGCAAGCGGCTGACGCCGCCAATGAGGCCGCTCCGCCACTGGGCAAGGTGACAAGCATTTCGAGAGTCGGTCTATCATCTCCAATATCCACCTCCTCTGCGGCCATCCTATCTCTGCGGTGCCCCTCTGTTCAACGTTCTCCCCCCTTCACACCCATTCGTGTCCTTCGTGAAATTCGTGGTTCCCAATCTTTCTACCCCAAATCCTTCTACCAACTTCAGTCTCAGCCCTTCGAAGTTCGAAGTTCAAAGTTCAACGTTCATCTCCCCTATCCGTGCCCTCCGAGTCCTCCGTGCGAAACGAATTCCTTCTTTTCAAGTCAGGCACTTCCCCAGCCACCAGACGTTCAATGTTTCCTTTCAGCAACTCCCCACCGAAGTTGATAAGCAGGCCCAGAGGAATACCAGAAAGCTTCAAATAGGTGAGCACTTGCTTTTTGTGCACGCGGGCCAGTTGCTCCACCGATTTCAGCTCCACCAAAACACGACCTTCCACGATCAAGTCAGCCCGGAATCCTTCGTCAAAGACTTGGCCATCAAAGCGAATCGGTATCGGCTTCTGTCTCTCCACCTTCAATCCACGAGCCCTCACCGTTTCCGCAAGCACCACCTCATACACAGACTCCAGCAGTCCCGGCCCCAAGCCGCGATGCACCTCATAGGCAGCATCCACAACGATCCGACTCAATTCATTCAACTCCATAAAAAAGACCTCCGTATTTCAAACATGATACGAACCCTCCCAGGATCAACTTCGAACGAAAAACTTCACTCATCCCATACCCACCTCCGTGCCCTCCGAGTCCTCCGTGCGAAACACAAGCGACTCCAGCAGTCCCCGCCCCAAACCGCGATGCACCTCATAAGCAGCATCCAAAATTCATTCAACTCCATAAAAAGACCTCCGTATTTCAAGCATGATACGAACCCTCGCATGATCAACTTCGCACGAAAAACTTCACTCATCCCATACCCACCTCCGTGCCCTCCGAGTCCTCCGTGCGAAACACAAGCGACTCAAACAGTCCCCGCCCCAAACCGCGATACACCTCATAAGCAGCATCCAAAACTCATTCCACCCCATAAAAAGACCTCCGTATTTCAAACATGATACGAACCCTCCCAAGATCAACTTCGCACGAAAAACTTCACTCATCCCCTACCCACCTCCGTGCCCTCCGAGTCCTCCGTGCGAAACATAAGCGACTCCAGCAAAGCCCGTATCCACAAACACCCACCGCTCTCTCAAAACAAAACAATGGCAGTTGCCCCCTCGCGGGTCGCAACTGCCATGTCCAAGTCAGTTCGTGAGTTCTGGCCTGAGGTCTTGGGGGGGAAAGAACCAGTGGCTGAAGGGTGCGCTAACCTCATCTCCCGAACAAGGCAGCACTTCACCCTCAGCCTTCCAGGCAGGTTCAATTACCGGGAATGAAGTTCTTCCGCCCTTGCAAGGTGGCTCTTAAGTGTCGGTGTCATCTTATCCACCCACAGCTTCAAATCGCTGTTCTTCGCGTCTTTCGACTCCGCTTCAAAGTGGTCCACACACGCCTTGTGGGCGCTCACCACCGCTGCCAGGAAGGCCTTGTCAAACGCCGCCCCGCTGACCTTCTCCAGATCTTGGAATGTCTTCGCATCCGCAGGGTCAACAACCGCTGAAAGGTCGATCCCTTTATCGACCGCCAACTGCTTCAGCTCCGCATTTGCCCCCGTATGATCCGCCACCAGCTTCTCAGCAAAGGCCTTCACATCCGCATTTTGAACCTTCATCACGCCGAGTTCAGCAATCTTGACCACGCCCATCCCGGCGGCGGCCTCGTGTTTCACAAACTGAACATCAACGGGGTTCAGCGTATCCTTCGGCAGCGCCTGGGCCTCAGGCAACGCCATGGCAGCGGCAAACAAAGCAAGCGCCAGCCCTGTCAGAGTTTTTCTGGAACGGTCAGTGGTTTTCATTGGAGTTTTCCTGGTAGGTGTTGGGTTTCTCATAGGCCCCATCGATAGAACACCGCCCCGCCCATCTCCATGGGGTGAAACCCCACTTCAATTCGCCACCCGCCTCATCCCCTCAACCCACCCTCATGAAACAGGTAGGGTTATACCCCATAGCAGCCCTCCCCCTCTTCCCCGACCTTGAAAAGAGTGAGCTACCCCCACCCCAAACCAACTCCACATCCTATTCCCAGCCCCAATCCAAATCCACCAGGTGGCCTTCCCCGCTCACCCCAAAACGCCCCCTCCCGCACCGGCCCATGAAACCCAAATCCAAAACCCATTTGGCAGACACCAATTCCACCTCGCAGCGCACCCAACACGCCAAGCTCGCCCTCGGCATCCAGGTCGCCGGCGTCGCCCTCGCTGACATCGACTACACCACCGGCCTCTTCCACCTCAGCGCCGAAGCATCGGAACTCTTTGGTCTCGGCTCAGTCGCCCAAACCTTCCCAAAAAGCATCGTCCACGGCACCTTCCATCCAGGCGACCTCGATGCAATGCTGCACCGCATCGCCGCATCAAAAGACCCCAAAGGCGATGGTTGGTTCGCCATGGATCACCGCATCGTCTGCCCCAACGGAGCCATCCGCTGGCTTCGCGTCCGCAAACAAGTTTACTTCGACGGCCCCGCCGACGCCCTCCAACCCGTTCACGCCGCCCTCGCCGCCATCGATGTCACCGACGACCACAACGCCGCAGATGCCGCCAATGCCCTGCGTGCCACGGACCAACGCCTTCGCCTCGCCGCCGAAATCACCGGCGTCGGCGTTTGGGAGTGGAACCTCGAATCCAACCTCGTCCTCTGGGACGCCCAAATGTTCCGCATCTACGGCCTCTCTTCCACCAGCGACAACCTCGTCCCTTACGCCACCCAGCGTGACGCCATCCTCCCCGAAGATCGCCCTCAACAAGACCTCCTGCTCAAAGACGCCCTTCTCTCCCTCGGTCGCAGCTCCCGCGAGTTCCGCATTCGTCGCGCCGATGACGGCACCCAACGCCACATCCGCTCCGTCGAACGCGTCCAGACAGACAGCCAGGGCAAAGCCACCTCCGTCATCGGCACCATCCTGGACATCTCCGAATCCAAGACCTCAGCGGAGCGAATCAAACAATCCGAAATCCGCTACCGCCGCCTCTTTGAGGCCGCTCATGACGGCGTGCTCTTGCTCGATCCCGCCACCAACAAAATCACCGATGCCAACCCCTTCATGACCTCCCTGTTGGGCTATTCCAAGGACCAGCTCGTCGGCAAGGAACTCTTCGAAATCGGCTTCCTCAAAGACGAAACCTTCAGCCGCACAGCCTTTGCCAAACTCAAAGCCGATCACGAAATCCGCTACGAGAACCTGCCCCTTCGCAACTCCCACGGTCAACATCAAGAAGTCGAAGTCGTCGCCAATCTCTACGATGAAGGCGGTCACAACATCATCCAATGCAACATCCGCGACATCACCGCCCGCAAACAGGCTGAAACAATCCTCCTCCGCAGCAAAACCCTCTTCACCAGCCTCATCAATCAAGCTCCCGTTGGCGTCTATGTCGTGGACTCTCAATTCAGACTCCAGCAGATCAACCCCATGGCCGTGCCCAACTTCGCAGGCATCAAACCCCTCATCGGCCGTGACTTCGCTGAAATCGTTCACCTCATCTGGCCCAAGAAAGCCGCCTCAGAAATCATCAAGCGCTTCCGCCACACCCTCGCCACCGGCCAGCCCTATCAAGCACCCGACGTCTCCGCCAAACGCCAAGACACCGGCATCAAAAAAGTCTACGAATGGTCCATTCAGCGTGTCGAACTTCCTGACACCGACTTCGGTGTCGTTTGCTTTTTCAGCGACATCACCGAACGCACCCAGGAATCGGAAGCCCTCCTCCACCTCGCCGTCGCCAACGCTCTAAACGACAAACTCAAACGCACCCTCGTCCAACAGCAGATCACCGCCAACGCCCTCGCCTCCAGCCAACTCCTCACCAACCAACTGTTGAAGGAATCCCGCCTCATGCGCCAGGCTCAGCAAAACCTCACCCGCCGCCTCATCACCGCCCAGGAAGACGAACGCAAACGCGTCAGCCGGGACCTGCATGACGTCATCGCCCAATCGCTCACCGGCATCAATTTCAGCCTCTCCAGCCTGCTCACCCAACCCAATACCACCTCGCCTGAGCTCCGAAAGAAACTCAAATCCACTCAGAGCCTCATCGAACAGTCGATTGACACCGTCCACCGCTTCGCCCGCGACCTCCGCCCCGCCATGCTCGACGACCTCGGCATCATCCCCTCACTCATGACCTACACCCAGGAGTTCTCCAAACACAACCACATCACCGTCACCGTCACCGCGGATCCCGCCGTCGAAAAGCTCAACTCCAGCAGCCGCACCGTCTTGTATCGCATCGCCCAGGAGGCCCTCAACAACATCGCCCATCACGCCCACGCCACGCTTGCCGACATTCGCCTCAGCCTCATGGACTCAAAGGTTCACATGGAAATCCAGGACAACGGCTCCGGCTTCACCGTCAGCGGCTTCACCTGTGCCGAGAAACCGAAGCGCCTCGGACTCCTCGGCATGAAGGAACGCGTCGAAATGGTGGGCGGCCAGTTTGACATCGACTCCGCACCAGGCTGCCCCACCACCATCCGTGTCACTCTTCCCTCCCAGCCCACCAAACGCGCCCGCGCCAAAATCCCCTCATGAGTACCATCACTGTTCTAATCGCCGATGATCACGCCATCGTCCGGCAAGGCCTCCGCGCCCTTCTCGCCACCGAACCTGACATCGAAATCGTCGGCGAAGCCACCAATGGCCAGCAAGCCGTGGTCCTCGCTCACAAACTCGTCCCCGACATCGTTATCCTCGACCTCTCCATGCCTCTCCTCAACGGCATGGACGCCATTCAACGCATCCAGGAATGCACCACCGCCTCCATCAAAATCCTCATTCTCTCCTCCTACGCCGAACCGGCTTACGCACGCCATGCCCAGTCATTAGGCGCCTCCGGTTACATCACCAAACAATGCGATTCCCACCTCATCGCCACCGCCATCCGCCGCATCCACAGCGGCGAACTCTACTTCACCCCCTCCCACCACCTCACCGTCCAATGCCCGTAGTGCCAACGGTCACCACCTTCTTGCCGCAGTCTCCCACATTCAAAACCACACCCCGGTAAAGAAACGCCCTCCCCCCAACGTTACCTCAATCCGCATGCCCCCTTTTCTCTCAGCGTTCAAAGTTCTACGTTCAACGTTCAGCGTTCTCCTCCTCTTCCCCCTCCTCCTCCCCGCCCAACAACCCACCTCCATCCCCCCCAAAGTCAAAGCCGCCACCGACCGCGCCGTTGCCTGGCTCATCACCCAGCAGAAACCCGCCGGCTACTTCAACGACGACAAAACCCCCACCGAGGTCAAACCCGGCAACCTCCCCTCACATAGCGCCGCCATGACCGCCCTCGCCCTCATGGGCCTCGCCTCCGTCGGTCACATGCCCAACGACCCCACCCCCGAAGGCCAGGCCGCCGGCAACGCCCTCCGCTACATCGTCCACAACATCATCCCCGACGAAAACGGCTACCTCGGCAAGTCCGACCGCTCCCGCATGTACGGCCACGGCATCATCACCCTCATGATGACCGAAATGGTCGGCCACGCCCCCGATGACGAAACCGACCGCCTCCTCCACCAGCAAGTCAAAGGCGCCCTCCAACTCATCCTCCGCGCCCAGGCCGTCTCCAAAAGCGAAGCCAACCGCGGCGGCTGGCGCTACGAACCCTCCTCAAGCGACTCCGACATCTCCGTCTCCGTCTGGCAACTGATGTCCCTCCGCGCCGCCAAAAACGCCGGCTTCGACGTTCCCAAAGACGCCATCGACAAAGGCATCGCCTACATCAAACGCTCCTACCAGGCCGAGCGCGACGACCAGGGCCGCCCCAAAGGCGACGCCCCCTTCAGCTACGAACCCTACGGCGGCCGCAAAACCTTCTCCACCACCGCCGCCGGCCTCCTCTCCCTGCAAGTCGCCGGCCAATACGACGCCCCCGAAGTCATCGGCTCCGCCAACTGGCTCCTCACCTCACCACCGGAGATCAGCGAACCCTGGTTCTTCTACGGCACCTACTACTACGCCCAGGGCATGTATCAGCGCGGCGGCGAGCACGCCGCCATCGCCCGCCAGAAAACCGAGCAAATGCTCACCGACACCCAAAATCCCGACGGCTCCTGGTTCCCCCGCAACGGCAACGAAAAAAGCGCCGGCGCCGTCTACGCCACCTCCCTCGCCCTCCTCAGCCTCTCCGTCTACCACCACTTCCTCCCCATCTACCAAAAGTAGCCCGCCTGATTGGCGCCGGCAGGCATACCCTACCTCCTGCCCAACTTCTTCACCTGCTTGGACAAACGCTCCATCAGATTGCTGCACACCTGGTCACAAAGCTCAGTGATGCTCGGATCGGCGATAAAACAAATCACACTCAGCCCCTCCTTCCGCCGCCCCACCATCCCGGCATCCACCAGCGACTGAACATGCCGCGACACATTCGCCTGCGTCAATCCCGTCGCCTCGACGAGTTCCGTAATATTCATCTCCCCGCCTTCCTCCAACGCCCGCAAAAGCTTTAACCGGCTCGGCTCCGCCAAAGTACGAAACCAGGACGCAATCAAAGCGAGCGCTTCATCAGTGACAGGAGGCAGGGATTTTTTTCGCGCGGCAGGCATGACTCTAAAAACGGTTTGCGGTGATCGACTATATGCGTATAGAATCATATAGTTGGAAACAACATCCTCATCAAACCCATCTAGTCTACCGAAAAAACATGAAACTCGAAAACATCATCCGCGCTCTCGCTGGCACCATGGTCCTCGCAAGTCTGGCTCTCGCTCACTGGGTCCATCCCAACTGGATCTGGCTCACCGTCTTCGTCGGTGCCAATCTCCTGCAATCCGCCTTCACCGGCCTCTGCCCCGCCGAAAACATCCTCAAAAAACTCGGCATCGGCACCAGTCGTTCAGGCACCCCCGCCATCAAGCAATAATCCGCGGGCGAAACGGCCCGCCTCCCCTCCTGCAAAATGACCCCTCTCCCACGACTCCTCCCCCTCCTGCTCCTTGCCGCCTGCGGCAAGCATGAACCCGCCACCACTCCGCTCCCGGCCCTGCCCAGCATGACCGTGCAGTCAGAGCCCGTGACGCGGCGTTCACACACGGCCGTGGAGGAAGTCGTGGGCACCGTCCGCTCCAAAAAACGCGCCGTCGTCGAAGCCAAAATCAGCGGCCGGGTCCTCGAATACTCCGCCACCCCCGGCACCATCGTCAAGGCGGGCGATCTCCTCGCCCGCCTCGACGTCCAGGAAATCCAGGCCAAAGTCGACCAGGCCCGCGCCATGCTCGATCAGGCCCAGCGCGACTTCGATCGCCAAAATCAACTCATCGCCAGCAAGGCCACCACCCGGCAGGATTTCGACACCGCCGATGCTCGCGTGAAAGTCAGCACCGCAGCCGTGCGCGAGGCCGAAACCATGATGAGCTACGCCCAAGTCACCGCTCCCTTCGACGGCGTCGTCACCCGCAAACTCGCCGATGTCGGCGATCTCGCCATGCCCGGCAAACCCCTGCTCGAAATCGAAGCCCCCACCTCCCTGCGCTTTGAGGCCGACCTCCCCGAGGCCATTCTCGACCGGGTCAAGCTCGGCGAAAAAATGACCGTGCGCCTTGCCAAAGTCATCGAAGGCACCGTGAGCGAGATTTCACCAGTCGCCGATCCCGTCAGCCGCACCTTCAACGTCAAACTCGACCTTCCACCAACCGAAGGCCTCCGCACCGGCCAGTTTGGTCGCGTCTCCGTACCCGTGGCCGAAGTCAAACTGCTCCTCGTGCCCCAGTCCGCCGTTCTGAAGCGCGGCCAAATGGAACTCATCTTCATCGCCAAAGACGGCAAAGCCGCCCTCCGCCTCGTGAAGACCGGCAAAACACTCGATGACCGCATCGAAGTCCTCTCCGGCCTCGAAGAAGGCGAACAAATCATCATCAGCGACACCACCCAACTCACCGACGGCCAACCCGTGACCCTCCAGCCATGAGCGAGCCTTCTCCAAGCCATCTCGGCATCGCAGGCCGCATCGCAGCCGCCTTCATCGACTCGAAACTGACCCCACTCGTCGTCATCGCCTCCGTCTTACTCGGCGCCGCAGCCGTCGTATTGCTCCCACGCGAGGAAGAGCCTCAAATCAAAGTGCCCATGGTCGATGTCATGGTGTCCATGCCCGGCTCCACCGCCAAGGAGATCGAGGAACGCGCCACGCGCCCCATGGAAAAACTGCTCTGGGAAATCTCAGGCGTCGAATACATCTACAGCACCTCACGCGACAGCGAGAGCCTCGTCATCGTGCGCTTCAAAGTCGGCGAAGACCCGGAACGCAGCCTCGTGAAGCTCACCGAAAAGCTTCGCTCCAACTTCGACCGCATGCCGATGGGCGTCTCCGTGCCCATCGTGAAGCCAAAGAGCATCGACGACGTGCCCATCCTCGCACTCACCTTCCACAGCGCCCGCTACGATCATCTCACCCTCCGCCGACTCGCCGCCCAGGTGGATGAATCCATCAAACAAGTGCCTCAAGTGGCCGAGACCACTTTGCTCGGTGGTTCCCGCCGCGCCGTTCGCGTGATGCTCGATCCCGTCAAACTCGCCAGCCGCAATCTCAGCCCCGCTGGCCTCGTCCCCATGCTCCAGCAGGCGAATCGCCAGTTCCGCGCCGGAGGCCTCACCACGGGCAACAACGAGGTCCTCGTCGAAACCGGTGGCTTCCTCAAGACCGCTCAAGAAGTCGGCGATGTCGTCATCGGCGTCTTCAGCGGCCGCCCCGTCTACCTCCGCGAAGTCGCCGAAATCATCGATGGCGGTGAAGAACCCACGCAATACGTTTTCCACGGCAGCAAATCGACCGAAGAGCCCGCTGTCACCCTCAGCATCGCCAAACGCCCCGGCGCCAATGCCATCAGCGTGGCCGATGAAGTGCTTCACAAGGTCAATCTGCTCAAAGGCACCATCATTCCCGCCGATGTCACCGTCAGCATCACCCGCAACTACGGCGAGACCGCCGCAGAGAAATCCAATGAACTGTTGTTTCACATGGGCATCGCCGTGTTCAGCGTCGCGATCCTCATCTGGCTCACGCTCGGCTGGCGGGAAAGCGGCATCGTCGCCGTCGCCATCCCAGCCACACTAGCGCTTACGCTGCTCGTCTTTTATCTCTACGGCTTCACCTTGAACCGCATCACGCTCTTCGCGCTCATCTTCAGCATCGGCATCCTCGTCGATGATGCCATCGTGGTCGTGGAGAACATCGTCCGTCACTTCCATCTGCCACAAAACAAAGGCCGCAACTGGTCCGCCATCGCCGTGGAAGCCGTGGGTGAAGTCGGCAATCCCACCATCCTCGCCACCTTCGCCGTCATCGCCGCCGTGCTGCCGATGGCCTTCGTCGGTGGCCTCATGGGACCCTACATGCGCCCCATCCCAATCGGAGCCAGCGCCGCCATGTTCTGGTCGCTCCTGATCGCCTTCATCGTCACGCCGTGGGCTTCCATTCGCATCCTTCGGTGGGGCAAAAAATACGCCACTCTCACCGAAGGCACGCCTTCAGCCAAAGATCTCGAACATCACGACGCCAGTGAGCACCCCGAAGACTTCTTCACGAAACTCTACCGCCGCATGATGGGCCCGCTCCTACATCACACCGGTTGGCGCTGGACATTCCTCATCGGCATCACCGCTTTGCTGCTTGGCTCGATGGCAACTGTCGGTCTCGGCTGGGTGAAGGTCAAAATGCTGCCCTTCGACAACAAGAGCGAGTTCCAAGTCATCCTGAACATGCCGGAAGGCTCGTCGCTGGAGCAAACCACCGCCGTCGCTCGCGAAATGGCCACCGCGATCCGCACCGAGCCTGAAGTCACCGATTACCAAGTCTATGCCGGTGTCGCCTCGCCCTACAACTTCAACGGCCTCGTGCGCCACTACTTCATGCGTCGCGGCGCCAACGTGGCCGACATCCAGGTCAACCTCGTCGGCAAGCACGAGCGCAAGGCACAAAGCCACGACATCGCCAAACGCATTCGCCCCGCCGTCACCGCCATCGCGGATCGCTACAAAGCCCGCGTCGCCATCGCCGAGGTGCCACCCGGCCCGCCAGTACTGCAAACGCTCGTCGCCGAGATTTATGGGCCTAACGAAGAAGTGCGACTGAAACTCGCCGAAGCCGTCAAGACCATCTTCAAATCCACACCCGGCGTGGTGGATGTCGATTGGTACATTGAGGCCGATCAGCAAAAAGCCCGCTTCATCATCGACAAAGAAAAAGCCGCTCTGCACGGCATCAGCGCCGCCACAATCTCCCAGACGCTCAAAATCGCCGTCGATGGCGAAAACATCGATCTACTGCATCAGCCCGCTGAAAAGGAAGACGTCAACATCCGCCTCGAACTGCCACGCAGCGCCAAAACCACACCCGAAGAGCTTTTGGCCCTCCGAGTGCGCTCCGGCGATGCCAACGCCCTACCCGAACCCGGTGCCAGCGGATCGCCACTCGTGCCTCTGCGTGAGCTGGTGAAGGTCGAGCACGTCACCGTCGAAAAGAGCCTATATCACAAGAACCTCATGCCCGTGACTTACGTCATCGGTGACGTGGCCGGTATCGTCGAAAGCCCCGTCTATGCCATTTTCCAAATGAACGAGGCACTCAAGAAGCTCGACACCCGCGAGTTCGGCGGCAGCGGAGCCGAGTTGCAAATCCTCAACGCCTCCATGCCCTTCAGCGATGCCGAACCAGCCATGAAATGGGACGGCGAATGGCACATCACCATCGAAGTCTTCCGTGACCTCGGTGCAGCCTTCGGTGCCTGCATCATCCTGATTTACGTCCTCATGGTCGGCTGGTTCCGCAGCTTCCTGACGCCCGCCATCGTCATGATCGCCATCCCGTTCTCCCTCGTCGGCATCCTGCCTGCGCACGGATTGATGGACGCCTTCTTCTCCGCCACCAGCATGATCGGCTTCATGGCCGGCGGCGGTATCGTCGTGCGTAATTCGATCATCCTGGTCGATTTCATCGAGCTACGCGTGCGTGAAGGCATGCCGCTAAGCGAAGCCGTCATCGACGCAGGAGCCGTGCGTTTCCGCCCCATGCTCCTCACCGCCATGGCCGTCGTCGTCGGAGCCGCCGTCATCCTCGCCGACCCCATCTTCCAAGGCCTCGCTATAGCCCTCATGGCCGGAGAAATCGCCAGCCTGTTCATCAGCCGCATGGCCGTGCCCGTCTTGTACTTCATGGCCAACAAACATTCGCACCCCGAACCCAAAACCATATGAAACCCAACATCGGAACCATCGACCGCTCCCTGCGCATCCTCTTTGGCCTCGGCCTCATCGCCTACGGCATCGTCAATCACTCGTGGATCGGAGCCCTCGGCGCGGTGCCGCTGCTCACCGCCGTCATCCGCTTCTGCCCGCTGTATTGCCCTCTCGGCATCAGCACCTGCAGCAAAAGCGACAAAGATGGAGGCTGCTGTGGCGGCAAATGCGGCTCGTAACTGCCATGGACTGCGGTAGCCTGCTGCCGCTTTCACGAGGCCAGCCTGCTGGCCGTCGGAGTCCAAAAGATCAGCTTTTCACACAAAGCGTAGTCTTACCGAGGCAGCATGGCTGCCAACACCTCAAATCGGCAGCAGGCTGCCTCAGTCCAAATCCACTCTCATGACTCGCATCCTCCTCCCCATTGCCATCGGAGCCGTCCTCGGCTCCCTCATGGGCTACTTCGGCCAATGCAGTTCCGGCACCTGCCCGCTCACCTCCACCTGGTGGCGCGGCGCCATCTACGGCGGCGTGATGGGACTCCTCTTCGCCTTAAGCGGACACCAATGAGCATTCCTCTTCGATGCCTCTCTTCCATCGCATGCTCTGGACTCTCCTCATCATCACCACCGTTGTCGCACTCTGGTACGCTTTCGAAGGCAACTGGGATCGCAACCTCTTCAAAGCCTCACCCGGCTTCGTCTGCGAAAACCTGAACGCCACTCAAGCCAAGGCCTGGCTCCGCGCGCATCCCGAAACCCAGGTCCTCGATGTACGCTCAAAAGCCGAATTCGACGGCGGCGCACTCCCCAACGCCGTGAACATCTCCCTCGGCGACGAGGCCTTCGATTCAAAAATCGCTTCACTCAATCAAGCCAAACCCGTACTCGTCTATTGCGCCGGCGGCTTCCGAAGCCGCAAAGCCGTCGCCAAACTCAAGGAACTCGGCTTCCAAAACATCCGGCACATTCACCGCGGCTACCTGTCATGGAAACCCGATACCCAATCATGAAACACGTCACCACACCGATATTTGAACAGCGCCGTTTCTCGTTAGGCACTCACGACTGCCGCATCCACGCCAGCAGACGAGCCGCTGGCTGAAAGCCGCTGGTTTGAGCGGTGATTTGACCGCTTTTTATCAACGCAAAGGCAGGGATGCCTTGAATGCGAAACTGGCCGGCAATTTGCTGCTGCTCATCGGTATTCACTTTGATGAAAACGGCCTCACCTGCGGCCAGCTCGGCGGCTTTGGCGAACTCGGGCGCCATCATCTGGCACGGACCGCACCAAGCAGCCCAGAAGTCGATAACGACAGGCAGCGGGCTTTGAGCAATGAGCGCGGTAAAAGCGGCAGGGCTTGTCATTTCGACCGGGGCGGCGACCAGAGGCAGATCCTCCTTGCAGGTGCCGCAGCGGCCATGCAGGCTGACTTTGGCATAAGCGATTCGATTGGCAGTTCCGCAGGCAGGACAAGACTGGATGATGCCGCGTTCGTCGGATGAAAGGGAGTGACTCATGTTGAACAAAATTGAGGCAGATTAAAACTTACATATGCGCATACACTCATTTCTCAGTTTCAGAAAGGTAACCTTTCGACCATTAGGAGCAGCCATCGACTAATCCTCGACATTGGCACCGCTGGCACCATGATGGCAAACCATCTGCGCCGCCGCTTACCAGCTTCCGAATGATGCATGACCGTGGTGGCTCGCTCAGACATGCATCTCTGCCAGCCAGAATTTTTCTTTCTGCCTTTCGACAAGCATAACGAAAGCGGCATCAGTCGGCATACGCGCTATTTCATTCACCGTGACGTCGAGTTCATCCTTTGACCAACAGCGAACCGAAATCCCTTTATCACCGAAGACAAACGACCAGTGAAAACGCGATCATTTTATCCTCCGCTAAACCCCATTTCATAGCCGACCTTTCTGTTCTCGATTTATAGAAATATCGATCTGTCTGACTTCAACGCGCCAGCCCAAACGTCATCTGCAAAACCACACCCCCATCGTCATACTGCCCGGCTTCCATATAGCATCACCAAAGGTTTAAAGGCAGCAAACAAAACCGCCAACACCCCAAGAAGGTAACGCCACCGATACACAAACTCCTTTCCCAATGAACCCCGATAGCCGTCCCTCAATTCAAACTCTGCCACCCCGATTAGGCACAACATCACCATAGAAACATAAAAGAATGCTGTTGAACAGGGAACCAGCGTGAAAAACGCCATCTCCCGACTCCAACCCAAGTCTTCCTGGATGCGCCTCACAGCATCCGCCACCGCCTGTCGAGACGGAATAGTCATCAACGACCATGCCACGATCGTCGGAGCCAAGGCCAGACCGGCCCAGAAGAATACGCTCATACCCACGCACCACCAAATCCAACACACGAGTCCCAAGCACACGACCCCCAAGGCAACGCGCAAAACAATATCAAGTAGGCTCAAGGAAGTCATCTTTAATAGCCTCGCTGCAAAAGAGGAATCCTCTCATCACATCCCTTCCCAAACAAGAAGGGGTGGAGCATAGCGGATTCGAACCGCTGACCTTCTCATTGCGAACGAGACGCTCTACCAACTGAGCTAATGCCCCAAGTCTCCCTCGGGCACACAAACGTATCCGCCCCCCACATCCTGTCGAGCAGGAAATGCGTTCCATTTGGCAAGAAGTGGATTCTCGCATCGACTTTGTTTCTTCCACACGCTTCAATCATTTCAATCTCATGAAAGCCGCTCTCCTCAGCCTTCTCCTTCTACCCCTCACTTCGGTCACTCACGCCAATTGGCCCTCCTGGCGCGGTGACCTCCAAGGCTCCGGTCACTCCCAAGACTCCGCACTCCCGGCCACCTGGTCCCCGGACAAAAATGTCGTCTGGCGTGTCGAACTCCCCGAACCTGGCAACTCCACCCCCATCATCCATGGTGACCGCATCTTCGTCACTCAACCCCTCTCCGAAACCCACTGGCGTGGCGTCATGTGCTTCAATCGTCTCGACGGCAAGCTCCTCTGGAAAAACGGCCTCACCTATGACAAGCCCGAAACCACCCACCGCACCAACCCCTACTGCTCCGCCTCCCCCGCCACCGACGGCCAAATCGTCATCGCCTCCTTCGGTTCCGCCGGACTCGTCGCCTACGACCTCGACGGCAAACAACTCTGGCACCGCGACTTCGGCCCCATCTCCCACGAATGGGGCAACTCCACCTCCCCCATCCTCCACGGCGACCTCTGCATCCACTACCACGGCCCCGGCAAAGGCGCCTTCCTCACCGCCCTCAACAAAACTACAGGCGAAACCGTCTGGACCAGGAACGAACCCGACTGGAATCCCGGCGAACGCACCGACGGATTCAAAGGCCAGGGCAAAGGCATCATCGGCTCCTTCAGCACCCCCATCATCACTTCCGCCAACGGTCGCTCCGAACTCATCATGAGCTTCCCCATGGAACTCAAAGCCTTCGACCCCGTCTCCGGCAAGGTCCTCTGGACCTGCTCCGGCCTCAACCCCCTCGTCTACACCTCCCCCATGGTCGATCAAGGCATCGTCGTCGCTCTTGGCGGCTACTACGGCAACTCCATCGCCGTCAAAACCGGCGGCTCCGGAGATGTCACCCCATCCCGCCTCTGGCAGGAAATCCGCCACAACGGCGGCATCGGCACCGGCATCATCAAAGACGGCTTCTACTATTACCACGACTCCGGCGGCGTCGCCTTCTGCCTCGATATCCAATCCGGCAAAACCCTCTGGAAAGACCGCCTCCCCGGCGCCTCCAAATCCTGGGGCTCCTTCGTCCTCGCTGGCGACACCATCTACTCCCTTAGCCAAACAGGCCAGACCGTCGTCTTCAAAGCCAACCCCCAGAAACTCGAAATCCTCTCCCAGGCCGACATCGGCGAACCCACCAATTCCTCCCTCGTTCCCTCCAACAACCAATTCATCATCCGCACTCACAAAGCCCTGTGGTGCATCGGTTCCAAATAGCCCCCCTACTTTTCCCACTATCCCCACAACTTTCGCCCTTCCCCTGCGTTCACTCTCCACGCATCTCCCCTCTCCATATGCCCTCCCCCAGCCTCGTTGATCTCCTCACCCAAACCGCTACCGAAGCCGGTTGCACCGATTCCCCGCGTCTCCGAGTCGCTCTTGATGACGCCATGGAACGCCGCCAGGCCCTCGTCCCCGCCGTCCTCGAGGCCGGCGTCGTCGATGAAGAACGCTTCTTCGAATCCCTCGCAGGCCATGTTCACCTCCCCTTCTACAGCGAAGCCTCCATCGAACCCCAGGAAGGCCTCCACAACCGCTTCCCCCCACGCCTCGCCCTCCGCCACCGCATCTACCCCCTCCACGTCTCCAGCATCGAAGCCACCCTCCTCACTTACGACCCCTTCGACCTCGACGCCCGCCAGGCCGTCGGCCACGAACTCCGCAAACGCGTCCACTGGCAGGTCGCCAGCCGCCACCGCATCCTCGAAGCCCTCCACCAGGGTTACGGTGTCGGCGCCGAAAACTTCGAGCAACTCCTCGAAGGTCGCGGTGACATCGACGACGACGACCTCAAACAGGAGGTCAACGTCCTCGACGAGGCCGACGAAGAAGCCACCGTGCTCAACTTCGTGAACCAAATCTTCCGCGAGGGCCTCAAAGAGCGCGCCACTGACATCCACGTCGAACCCCTCGAGCGCGACCTCCGCATCCGCTACCGCGTCGATGGCAAACTCCTCGAAGTCCCTGTCCCCCCCAACATGCGCGTCCTCCAGGCCTCGCTCATCTCCCGCCTCAAAATCATGGCGAACCTCGACATCGCCGAGCGCCGCCTCCCCCAGGATGGCCGCATCAACCTCGAACTCGATGGCGAACCCATCGACGTCCGCGTCGCCACCATCCCCAGCGTCAATGGCGAATCCGTCGCCCTCCGCCTCCTCACCCGCAAAAAGTTCGACATGAACGCCCTCGGCCTCGACCCCGGCACCGAGGCCACTATTCGCGATCTCCTCGCCAAACCGAACGGCATCATCCTCGTCACCGGCCCCACCGGCTCCGGCAAATCCTCCACCCTCTACACCTTCCTCAAAGAACTCAACACCAAGGAACGCCGCATCGTCACCATCGAGGACCCCGTCGAAAACAAGCTCGACGGCATCATCCAAATCGCCGTCAAACCCGAGATCGACCTCACCTTCGCCGCCGGCCTCCGCTCCATCCTCCGTGGCGACCCCAACGTCATCATGGTCGGGGAAATGCGCGACCACGAAACGGTCGAAATCGCCATCCGCGGCGCCCTCACCGGTCACCTCGTCTTCTCCACCCTCCACACCAACGACGCCGTCGGCGGCATCTCCCGTCTCCTCGACATGGGCATCGAGCCCTTCATGATCTCCTCCTCCGTCCGCGCCTTCCAGGCCCAGCGCCTCGTTCGCACCCTCTGCCCCTTCTGCAAACAACCCAACCACTACGAGGACAGCCACCTCTCCGCCATCGGCTTCCCCTTGGAATGGCGGGACAAACTCTGTCGCCCTGTCGGCTGCCGTTCCTGTCGCGGCACCGGCTTCTCCGGACGACTCGCCATCATGGAAATCTGCCTCATGTCCGAGAAACTCCAGGAGAAAATCAACAGCCGCGCCACCGCCATGGAGTTCAAAGCCCAAGCTCTCGCCGACGGCATGATCCCCATGCGGTACTACGGCTTCCGCAAAGCCTCCGAAGGTATCACCACCCTCGAAGAAGTCCTCACCGTCACCGCCGCCAGCGAATAAACCTCCACCTTTCGCTACCTATGGCAAAAACATCAAACGCCTCTCCGTCAACGATTTAACCGCTCATTTCCGATCCATAACGGAATAATCTCAGCCGAATCAGACTTGTGATTTGAGCGTCGCGTGCTAGTTTTTGCCGACGTCTCTCCCAAACAAAAATGTTCGAATCATCACGCAGGGCCAAACTGCAGCGCGAGGGACTCTCGTGTGGGCGCGTTCGTCGCAAACATCAGGAAGGCGGTTGGACTGACAATCTCCGCACCCATCCCGCAGCCACTGTCGTCCTCTTCGGCCTCTTCATCGCTGCCATCGCGGTTCTCATGGTCCTCGGCTCAAAGGTCACCGATGGCCTCACCCAGCCCGGCCTCCTCATCTACTCCTGCGCCGCCGCCCTGGTCACCGGCCTCATCATCCACATCCGCGTCACCATGCGAGATGTCATCACGGATAACCGCTCCCTCGCCCTGGTCCTCGGCACCATCGCCGTTCACCTCTCGGTCGTTGTCGCCCTCCTCGACTTTGGATACAAACAAGGCTGGACCGGCATCCTCCTCGTCCTCTCCCTGCCTCACGCCACCGCCCCCCTCTTTCTCTCGGTCCTCCTAGGCCGCAAAGCCGGGCTTTTCGCTGCCATTTACGTCACCCTCCTGGGAGTATTGATCGCCGTCTCCGTCAGCCCCGTCACCTACCTCGCAGCCTCCACTCTCGTCGGTTTCCTCAGCGTCGCCTTCACCCGCAAAGTCCGCCGCCGCAGCCACCTCTTCAAAGCCGGCCTCTATCTCGGACTCGTCGCCGCCGGCTTCTCCCTTATCCTCCAAATCGCCTCCAACAGCGACACCGAAATCACCTTCTCCACCCTCCTTGGCCTCCCCTTCTTCTCCGGTTTCCTCACAGGCATCATCGTCAGCGGCCTCCTCCCCGTCCTCGAAACCCTCTCCGGCGTCACCACCGACATCTCCTGGCTCGAACTCTCCGACCTCAACCACCCCCTCATGCGCCGCCTCAGCATCGAGGCCCCCGGCACCTACCACCACAGCCTCATGGTCGCCAGCCTCTCCGAAGCCGCCGCCGAAACCATCGGCGCCGGTGCCACCATGTGCCGCGTCTGCTCTTACTTCCACGACATCGGCAAACTCTCCAAACCCGAATACTTCATCGAAAACATGCCCCCCGGGGAAAACCCCCACGACGATCTCACCGCCCGCATGAGCGCCCTCGTCCTCATCGCCCACGTCAAAGACGGCGTCGACCTCGGCATCAAACACAACCTCAATTGCCAAATCCTCGATGTCATCGAGCAACACCACGGCACCACCCTCGCCTACTACTTCTACAAACGCGCCCTCGATCAGCGCGCTGAAATGCTCAAACAAGCCGGCGAAACCAAAGCCAACGAAGACGACATCCCCCAAGTCTCCGAAGACGTCTTCCGCTACCCCGGCCCCCGCCCCCAATTCAAAGAAGCCGCCATCATCTCCCTCGCCGATGCCGTCGAAAGCGCCTCCCGCAGCCTCGACAAACCCAACGCCTCTCGCATCGAATCCCTCATCAACTCCATCGTCCAACACCGCGTCTCCGACGGCCAACTCGACGAGTGTGACCTCACCATCGCCGAACTCGCTCGTGTCAAAGCCAGCTTCGCCAAAAGCCTCCTCAGCATGATGCACGGCCGGATCAAATACGGCCACCCCGGCACCGACGCCGCCACCGACCTCCCCCCAGGCGGCCGCTCCCCGCAAAATCCGCCCGACGCCATCATCGAAGCCTCCTTTCCCATCCACAGCGAAGGCAATCGCCGTCGCCCCACTCAAGGCGCTCAACCACCCACCGGCAAATCCGCCTCCGCCGCCTGACTCGGGTCATCAAACCCACCCCCGTCATGCTCTCCCCGGCATCCCCCGCAGCCCCAGTCATCGAGATCCACATCACCCCTGACGCAGAAAAGCTCTCCCCGCCCTGCCTCACTCGTCTCGAACAAATCGGCGTCCACGCCCTCCCCGCCTGCCTCGCCGCCGCTCGCCCCACCGAAAACGTCCTCGCTGATCTCTCCGAAATCGAAGTCACCCTCATGACCGACCCCGAGATCGCCACCATCCACGGCGAATTCCTCGATGACCCCACCCCCACCGACGTCATCACCTTCCACCACGGCGAAATCCTCATCTCCCTCGACACCGCCACCCGCCAATCCCTCTCCCACGGCCTCAGCGTCCCCGACGAAACCGCCCTCTACCTCATCCACGGCCTCCTCCACCTCGCCGGCTGGGACGACCACGACCCCGACTCCGCCGCCGCCATGGCCACCCTCCAGCAATCCATCCTCCAACAAACGCTGACAGCACTCACCGTTTGAGGCCAGTTTAATCCTGCCCTAGTCCGCAGGACGGCACTTGCACCCCCCAAAACCCACTGATACACTCGAAACAATCTGGACGGCGTTACCTTTCAGAGATCTTTCGAATGAAAAACACCCCGGACCTCATGCTCATCCCTGGCCAAACCGGCCCGGAGTCCTGGCGCGCCCGCGGCTCAGACCCCGCCATTCAAGAGTCCAATCTCAAAGGCACCCCCACTTGGGTCGCCCTCCCCACCGCCCACACCCTCAGCATCCCCGTCCGCGTTCTCGCCTCAGATCCCACCCAGCGCAACGCCACCGTCCAGCTCGAACTCGAAGCCGCCGGCCTCTCCCCCGACGACCTCTCCGCCCACCGACTTCAGATCTCTCCCCTCGACACCACCGGCCGCGATCCCGCCGCCGCCGTCTTCCTCACCGACGGCTCCCAACCCAACGAAGCCGACCTCTCCCGCACCCTCGATTCCTCCTTCGCCCCCGCCGCCTGCTTCCACCCTATCCTCCCAGGCACCCTTTCCCTCTGGCAGGAAGCACAGCATTGGATCATCGGCATCCCCCACGAAAACGGCCAACTCCTCCACGCTCAAGCCCTCTGCTCCCGTGACCTGGATGCCGACGCCGCCTCCGAAATCGGCTGCATCCTCGCCTCCCTCGAACTCAGCGACGTCCTGCCTCGCCTGGACCGAATCGAGATCGAACAATCCGACATCACCCTTCCCGTTTCCCCCGAGTTCGCTGAACAAGTCGGACTCCCCATCAAACTCACCACACCCCGCGCTCCACGCCTCCCCCAGAGCACCTACCACCTCCTCCCCGACGCCATCGTCCAGGGCCGCGAAGACCGCAGTCGCCAGCGCATGCTCTTCATGACCGTCAGCGCCGTCGTCCTGGTCCTCGTCGCCGCCCTCAGCGCCTTCGGTGCCCGCCTCTACATGCGTGAACAAGTCGTCCTCGCCGAACGCGCCCTCCTCGACGAACAAGCCCCCGAGGTCCAGGCTATCCGCGACGCCCAACAGCAGTTCACCACCCTCGACCCCACCCTCAACCGGGACCAATTCGTCGTCGAGATGTTCTACCAGCTCGTCAACCTCCTCCCGCCCGAAGGCATCCGCATCACCCGCTTCGAAGTCCGCTCCGACAGTCTCATCATCGACGGCGAAGCCTCCTCTCCCCAGCACGCCATCGACTTCCGCGGCCAACTCACCGGCTCCGACTACTTCAAGGAATGGGGCTTCGATCAAGGCTTCTCTCAAAACCCCAGCATGCAGGACGGTCGCGCCACCTTCCGCGCCGAAGGTCGCCTCAACGCCCCCACCGACGAGAATAGCGAACTCGTCTCCGCCCAATAACCCACTGCCATGACCTCCCGCGAACGCACCCTGGCACTCGGTTTTGTTTCCATCCTCGTCGCAGGTGGGGCCCTCCTCGCCGTCCTCAAACTCAAAGCCTGGAAACAAAGTGTCGACGACGCCGAATACGAACTCAGCCTCCTCCGCACCGAGACCGAGGAACTCATGAGCCAAAAGGACCTCTGGATCAAACGCGCCGACTGGATCAGCGGCAAACAACCGGCCTTCACCACCCGGCGCGACGCCGATACCGAACTCAACAAAATCATCCAGGACAGCATGACCACCCGCAATGTCGAGGTCATCCAAAACCAGCCCTCCGACCCCACCGAACTCCCTGGCCTCTTCGCCGCCACCACCATGGTCCAGGGCCGCGCCGACTTCACCAGCACCATGGGTTGGATCTACGACCTCCAACAGCCCGGCTCCTTCATCAGCATCCCCAGCATCGCCATCACCCCCAACGACGAAGACACCGCCAAAGTGAACGTCTCCCTCGTCCTGCAAAAATGGTATCGCAAGACCGACTCCTAGCCATGCCCCTCCGTCTCCTCACCACCAGCCTGCTTCTCTCCGCCCTCCTCGGCGCGTGCAGCATCGCCACGGCCCAGGACGAGACACCCCCACTTCTCGAAATCCCCACCGCAGAAACCCCTCCACCCTCCCCGGAGATCCCCACCGAAACCCCTCCCGAGACTCCTCCAGAGTCCCCAACCGAAACCCCTCCCACCGAAGAAGCCGAAGCCGTCCCCCAAGCCTACCCCGAGGACCGCTACCTCACCATGTGGGACAAAAACCCCTTCCTCCTCAAAACCGCAGTCATCGAACAAAAAGCCGAATCCTTCGCCAAAGACTGGGCCCTCGCCGGCATCAGCGCCAGCAGCGGCATCTACTCCGTCCGCATCTTCAACAAACAAACCGGCAAGTTCGAACGCCTCAAACAAGGCAGCGTCAGCGCCGGCGAATTCCAACTCGTCAGCGTCACCTACGACAAAGATCGCAGCAAATCCTCCGTCAAAGTTTCCCGAGGCTCCGAAACCGCCGAACTCAAATACGACGACAGTCTCATGTCCCGTCCCGTCACCGTCCAAAACACCAACGCCGCCGCCGGAGCAGCACCCGGCCAAAATCCCGCTCAACCCAACAACCCCAATCTCCCCCCTGGCTTACCCCCAGGCCTCCCCAACGGTGCCCAACCCAACATGCAGCGCGGCCCCAACGGCCAACCCATCATCAACGGCGCCGGTGCCCAGGGCCGCCCCGGCACCACCGCCCCCCGCGGACAAATCACCGCCAACCCCGGCGCCATCAACCCCGCCACCGGCGCCCCCATCGTCAATCCTGCCGCCAACGCCCTCCCTGTCCCGGGCCCCAGCTATGGCGTCCCCGGAGCCGCCACCAGCGCCCCGCCCCCCGTCAGCCGCCGCCGCCAACTCATCCCCGCCCCCATCCAGCAAAGCCAGTAGCCCTCCCGCCGCCCTTCTCTCCTCATGATTTCGCCTCGTCATCTCCCCTCGCTTGCGGCCTGCCTTCTGGTCTCGCTCCTCTCGCGCCCGCTGCCCGCCCAAATCCCGGCTCAAATCCCCGGCCAAAACCCCAACGTCGCCCCTCCCATCCTGCCTCCTCCAGCCCCCCCCGCAGGCACCCCGCAAATCTCCCCCACCGTTCAACCCCAAAGCGGAGTCCCCAATCTCAATCCGGCGACCGAGTCCATCATCATCCAGTATCCGAACACCCCCCTCACCCAAATCCTCCTCGACTACGAAGAGTGGACCGGCCTCAAAATCATCCGTGACGCCAACATCGAAGCCGTCACCGTCACCATCGAAACCACCGGCGAACTCCCCAAAGAACAAGCCATCCGCTACCTCGAAGCCAGCCTCCTCCTCAACGGCTACGCCTTCGTCCCCGCCGGCCCCGGCCTCGTCAAAATCCTCGCCGCTGACGCCAAACGCCCTTCCACCGAAGGCACCGACCTCTACACCGAAGAAGCCCAACTCCCCGGCAACGAACAAGTCGTCACCTTCATCGCCACCCTCAAGCACCTCAGCTCCGAGGACGCCCTCAAAGCCATCGACCAAATCGTCCCCCGCCACAGCTACGGCCTCGTTCAAGCCGTCGAAAACATGCGCGCCCTCGTCATCATCGAGAACACCATCACCATCCGCGCCATCCTCTCCGTCCTCAAAAAACTCGACGTCCCCGCTCAGCCCGAGATCCAAAAATCCTTCCAACTCACCCGCGCTGACGCCGAGGAAGTCTCCGGCGCCCTCAGCGAAATCCTCGAACAGGAAGAATCCGGCAACTCCAGCGGCGGCACCAACAGCAATGTCCGCTCCCCCCAGCCAAATCCCGCCAACACCCCCGCCACCCCTCAACCCGGCGGCGCTCCCGCAGCCGGCATCTCCGTTTCCTCCGGCAGCTCTTCCAGCACCAACTCAAAGCCCCCTAAAATCGTCGCCATCCCGCGCACCAACCGCATCATGGTCATCGGCACCGCCGAAGCCATCGAGTATGTCGGCAAACTCATCGAAGAACTCGACGCCCCCGCCGAACTCAGAAACTTCGTCACCCGTCGCCTCAACTACCTGCGAGTCGACGCCGCCATGTCCATCATTGGCGACGCCATCACCCGCGGCAACGGTGAGCAATCCTCCGGCGGCAATGCCGGCGGCGTCACTGGCAACGCCTCCACCAGCCCCGGCGCTGGCGGAACCACCTCTAGCGGCCGCTTCGGTGGCACAGGCGGTCTAGGCGGTGGCCTCGGTGGCGGCCTGGGCGGCGGTCTCAATGGTGGCACCAATGGCTTCGGCGGCGGTCTCAATGGCGGTATGGGCGGTGGCTTAGGCGGCGGCCTTGGCGGGGGTCTCGGCGGCGGTGGTGGAGTCGGCGGCGGCCAACCCCTCGTCCAAAACACCACTCCCACCTCCATGATCGTCGGCAAAACCCTCCTCATCGCCGACCCCCTCAACAACAGCCTCTTCCTCTCCGGCGCCCCCGAACACCTCCGCATCCTCGATGAAATCCTCAGCGAACTCGACGTCCGCCCGCGCCAGATCGTCATCAACGTCGTCATCGGCGAAATGAACCTCACCGACAACTTCGAGTTCGGCATCGACTACCTCCTCCGCCCCACCCGCTTCAAAGTCGACAAATTCAGCGGTACCGGCGCCGGCCTCCTGCGCAACACCGCCGCCGGCCTCCTCGACCCCAACGAAATCGAAGCCATCGAAGACTTCGGCACCCCGGTCGGCGGCCTCACCGCCTACGGCAGCATCGACGACGGCGTCGACGTCATCGTCAAAGCCCTCGCTGGCAACCGCAACTTCGAGGTCGTCTCCCGCCCCACCCTGCTGACCATGAACAACCAACCCGCTGACATCACCAGCGGTACCTCCATCCCCGTCCCCACCACTTCGACCAACTCCGTCAACCCCGGTGGCGATGGCCAATTCGGCGTCACCTCCCAGATCCAGTTCCAGCCCATCGTCCTCGGCCTCAGCGTCACCCCGCTCATCAACAGCGACAGCGAGATCACCCTCCAAATCGTCCAGCAAAACAACGAGCAAAGCGGCAGCACCACCATCAACGGCAACCCCTTCCCCAACATCAGCCAGCAGACCCTCAACACCACCGTCATGGTCAAAGAAGGCTCTACCGTCCTCCTCGGCGGCCTCATCCGGGAAAACACCGAAAAAGAACGCCAGGGCCTCCCCTTCCTCAAAGACATCCCCCTCATCAAGCACCTCGTCAGCAACGTCAAAGACAACAAAACCCGCCGCGAACTCCTCGTCTTCATCCAACCCCGCATCGTCGTAGGCGATGGCGACCTCCCCGCCAACTACGAAGACGCCACCAGTCAAACCCCCTTCGGCGACCGCATGCGCACCTTCATGAAACAAGAGCAAAGCCCCCCTGCCGAAGGCGTCAAACGCTCCAAAATCGGCGAACTCTTCTACCGCCTCCTCCACCCCAACGAATCCAAAAACGCCGCCCGGGACCCCGCAGCCATCGCCACCCCCATCTCCCCCAACCCCATCATCGAGTAGCGAAGCACCCCCCGTGGTGCAAGCCGCCAGCTCGCCCCCTCCAAACAGCACCCCCCGTGGTGCAAGCTGCTAGCTTGCACTCTTCAGAGAACTAGCCCCCCCTCTGCGGCCATCCAATCTCTGCGGTGTAATTCCCTCAAATCCCCGCATCCCGCAACGCCGGAAACGCCCCCCGCCACCCGCGCACCACCTCCGCATCGCAGTCCACGCTCAGCACCCCCTCACGGTCAGCCGCATCCGCCACCACCACCCCCTGCGGATCCACCACCACCGACCGCCCCGGATACGTGAAATGCGGATCCTTCCCGCATCGATTCACCCCCACCACCCACGCCTGATTCTCGATCGCCCGCGCCCTCAGCAGCGTCACCCAGTGCTCCACCCGCGCCACCGGCCAACTCGCGATGCACACCAGCATCTCCGCCCCCAGCGCCACCGCCTCCCGCGCCACCTCCGGGAACCGTAAATCATAGCAAACCAAAGGCCCCACCCGCAGCCCACCCCAATCAAACACCCTCGCCTGCCGCCCCGCCGCATGCACCGAAAGCTCGTTGCCCAGCGAAAACGGCTGCCGCTTCGCATACCGCACCAGCAACTCCCCTCCAGGCCCATACGCCACCGCCTCATTGAACACCCCACCGTCACTCCGACTCACTACCCCACCCAAAACCGCACACCCCAGCCGCCCAGCCCACCCCGCCAGCATCGCCTCATGCTCACCCCCACTCGCCTGCACCGTCACCTCCATCTTCAAACTGAACCCCGTTAAAAACATCTCCGGTAGCACCACCAAATCCCCCTCCTCACACCGCAGCCCCGCCAGCATCCCCTCCACCTTCACCCGGTTCGCCTCCGGATCTTCCCAAACACAATCAAGCTGCACCGCATGAATCTTCATCCCCCACCATCGCCATCCCCTTCCCTCGCGCAACCCCCGAACATTACCTGAATGTTTCAGCCCCCTTCTCCGTTCCTCTCTTCCGTCAAAACCAACACCATGAAATCCTACCTCTTCGCCACCCTCCTCCTCACCACCACCGCCACCTTCGCCCAAGACGGCTGGACCAGCCTCTTCGACGGCACCTCCCTTGAAGGCTGGACCCAGCGCAACGGCACCGCCACCTACAAAGTCGTCGACGGCACCATCCTCGGCACCACCACCGAAGGCAGCCCCAACTCCTTCCTCGCCTCGAACAAAGAATACGGCGACTTCGAACTCGAATTCGAAGTCAAAGTCGACGACGCCCTCAACTCCGGTGTCCAACTCCGCTCCACCGACAAACCCGTCACCGTCGAAGGCACCCCGGAAGCCAAAGGCAAAGCCAAGGGCAAAAAAGCCGCTGGCGACCGCGTCAACGGCCCCCAGTGCGAAATCGAAGCCTCCCCTGGCCAGGCCGGCTACATCTACGGCGAAGCCACCGGCCTCGGCTGGCTCTCCCAGGAACCCAACTCCAAAGACCCCGCCAAAAGTCAGCACTCCCACATGAAAAATGGCGAGTGGAACAGCTACCGCATCATCGCCAAAGGCCCCCGCATCCAAACCTTCATCAACGGCCAACCCGTCGCCGACCTCACTCACGAAGCCATCTATAAGAGCCACCCGAAAGGCTTCATCGCCCTCCAAGTCCACGGCATCAAAGCCGGCACCGGCCCCTTCTCTGTCGCCTGGCGCAACATCCGCATCAAAGAGTAGACCGGTTCTCAAAACGCACCCTGTAGGCTCGTTCGCCAGAACGAGAAAGACCCCCGTTCGGCACGCACCTTCCGAACCTCTCCATTTGACACCACTCCTCCAGGCCGGACACTGCACCCAGTGTCCGGCCTTTTTCATGCCCCGCTGCTCTCGCTCGCCCTCCTGCTAGCGAGCCTCCTGCCTCTCCCCGCCGCCGACCCCATCACCACCCGCACCGACGAAGTCGGCACCCTCCTCAACGACTGGGCCGCCAAAGGCACCGCCGCAGGCCTCTCCGCCATCACCTACGAAAATCGCGACGACGCCCACTCCCCCCTCCCCCTCGCCATGTGGCCCGGCCTCAAAACCCGCACCTTCACCGAGGACGACCGCAAAGCCGGCCGCCACAAAGGCCCCGCCAACCTCATCCACCCCACCCCCACCTTCGGCAACTGCTCCATGGCCGCCCCCGCAGACCGAGGCGGCAGCCTCGCCCGCTTCTACTTCATGGACCTCACCGGCGCCACCTTCCTCGCCAAACAATACCTCTCCAACCAGCTCTACATCTACCCCGAACACCAGGACTACGACCCCGGCGGCAACGGCATCGGCGGCTGGGGGGATCTCTTCCCTCAAAACACCCCCGCCGTCCTCATCTCCCAGGGCTCCTCCGGCTCCGACCAGCCCTTCCTCAAAGCCCTCCTCAGCACCACCGCCGCCTTCACCCCCGAAATCCAGCGTACCCTCATCGACCGCCGCCTCCTCATCCCCACCCTCCAGCACCTCCTCCGTCACTCCCTCAAAACAGTCCAGACCGCCGCCGACTACCTCACCGCCAAAGCCCACCCCATCGTCTTCGACGCCGCCCAACTCGACGAATTGAAAATGGTCCTCGCCGCCAATCGCATGACCGAAGGCGCCATTCCCCCCGTCGCCCTCATCAACCTCATCGAAGAAACCGCCTTCGAACCCGGCACCCACTTCTTCGAACCCGAAAAACCCCACCCCTGGCAGCTCGGCACCACCCCCGTCTCCATCGCCCGCCTCTTCCGGGGCAACCAGCCCGCCTACCAGTGCATCCTCTCCACCCAGGGCAGCGGCGACCTCCTCGGCAGACCCCTCAACTTCCGCGCCATCGTCCTCCAGGGCGACCCCTCCCGCATCGTCATCAAATCAGACCCCGCCAACCGCGCCTTCCAGATCACCATCCCCTGGCAGCCCCCCGAAAAAACCAGCCCGTCCGCTATCCGCTCCCATCGCATCGACATCGGCATCTTCGCTGACAACGGCGTCGCCACCTCCACGCCCGCCATCTTCAGCCTCTACCTCCTCCCCAACGAACGCCGCTTCTACGACGACAAAGGCCGCCTCACCGAGATCGCCTACCTCGCCTCCAACCCCGACCTCGGCCTCCCCCCCACCGATACCGACCCCCGCTGGCTCGATGCCATCCAGACCGCCCTCCAACCCTCCAACACCCTCCCCGGCACCCTCATCGAACGCGCCCTCGAAGCCCCCGAACTCGCCTGGTTCCGCGTCACCGCCAGCCGCCTCACCGTCCTCAAAGACCGCCTCACCCGCCTCGAAAGCGACCCCGACCCCAAAGCCAAGCCCGACACCGAAAAGCAACGCCAGCTCCTCACCAGCACCCTCAAAGAAAACCTCGCCACCCCGCTCCCCGGCACCCGCAAACTCACCGCCCGCCAGACCCTCGAGACCGCCTTCCAATCCATCGCCCGCTTCACCGACCTCTACCCCGCCTTCAAAACCGAGATCGACACCCTCGCCACCCAGTCCCCCAATCCCGACGCCCCCGCCACCCTCAAAGCCGAAGTCCAAAAACTCATCGACTGGGGCATCCTCATCCCCCAGCCCGACGGCCGCCTCAAACCCCTCCACGAAAAAACCGACCGCCCACCCCCCGAAACCGCCTACCTCCAGGCCCTCAACCTCACCGTCCTCAGCCACGCCCTCTACCCCAGGGCCCTCACCCGCCAGCCCGGCCCCGCCTGGGCAGACCCCCGCCTCACCACCCGCAAAGCCTGGCGTGACGTCTTCCAATACGACGAAACCACCGGCACCCTCCTCGGCTGGACCCGCCACCTCCTCCGCCGCACCGCCCGCTTCGACGCCCAAGGCCGCCTCCTCCCCGATCCCCCCTCTCCCGACTCCCCACCCACCCCGGTCGCCTACTTCCCGGATCCCGACACCGGCCTCCGCTTCGAGCCAAACCTAAAATAGCTCTTGTCAGCCCGCCCAACTGGCAACACATTGCAGGTCCTCTGAGCGCCTGCGCCACATGCCGCCAGCGCTCCCCCTCGAGATCATGCCTCCTCCAAAAAAACGCTTCCAAAGCCGCCCCGGCGGACACTCCGGTAACCGCGGTTCCTTCGCCAGCAGAAACCCCATTCGCCGCAATGAGGAAGAACCGGAGGACAAAGAAGCCGCCATCGAACTCGAAGGCACCGTCACCTCCGTCCTCGCAGGCACCATGTTCCGGGTCAAACTCCCGAACGCCCACGAAGTCCTCGCCCACATCTCCGGCAAAATGCGCAAGCGCTTCATCCGCCTCGTCGTCGGCGACCGCGTCAAAGTCGAAATGTCCCCCTACGACCCCGACAAAGCCCGCATCGTCTACCGCCTCTGAGCCCCGCCCCGTTGCCGCATTCGCCAGAAGGCGACCTCCGGAGCGCGGAATTCCAATTCCGCAGCACCCCGCCCGCTCACCCACCCCTCTCGCCTAAAACCCCGTCCCCACGCCCGCAGGCCACCGCCTGCCATGGACTGCGGCAGCCCGCTGCAGCTTTCCCCCAGCCAGCCCGCTGGCGCCCCAACGCGGCAAAGCCGCCACTTCCCTCTCCCCGTTCTGTAGTCCCGCCTTCAGGCGGCTCCCCCCATCTCCCATCTCCCGTCTCCCATCTCCCATCTCCGGCGGCAAAGCCGCCACTCCCTTTCCCCCGCCCCTTCGCCCTTAGTGCCTTCGTGTGAGCCCCTCAGCACACCTCCCTCTCAACGTTCAAAGTTCAACGTTCAGCGTTCGACGTTAGTCCCCCCGTAGCCGCATTCACCAGAATGCGATCCCCCACCCCCGCAAACGCACCTCCCATCGCCCCCGCTAGCGCCTAGGCGACACGCCCCCCTAACCAGGTCCACGAAGCCCGCCGAGTGGTCGCACTTCAAAGTTGAAACCACCCTTGTTAGTTACTTCTAGGATTCGAGTTCCCATGCTCGTCGATGTAGTCAGAGAAATCGGCCTTGCTTGAGATACTTATCGGCAGTCGATGCCTCGCCACTAGCTCCATCACATTCTTCCACACGGGCGGCGGCTCGCTATTACCGACCTCACGGTAGTAATAGACGACCCCATCCTGAGCCTTGACCTCAGCCATGCGGGAATCTAACGACTCCAGCTTGGTCTCGGTGCCATCCGCTAATAGGGAGCCAGATTGAAGGACCGATACCTTTAAAATGACGGACGTGTTCATGGTCTTTTCTGTCCTCGCAGGTTTCTTCTGACACCCCAACTGCAATGCCAACATCAGCAGGGAAAGGATGGTGATGCGTTTCATATTTTTGCCGAACGACTACCTCATCCACGTCGGGGATGGAAGCCCAAATTCAAAGAAGGAAGTTGCCCACCGTTGGATGCAGCGTCTCGTTGAAACGTTCCGGTCATTTGGTCTGAAAGTATGGCACAAGAATGGACTCCGCTCGGGCTATGTCATCGTCATGGACCCAAAGATGATGAGGCGTTGGAGATGGAGAAACTCCGGGACGTGCATCTGGGGAAATGTAGAACGTAACGGAAGCCTGCTCCAATAGTGCTCGAACCGTTGGAATACCTGCGTCCGAGTATGAACCGAACGAAGTCCACGGATCGTTGTCCTCGGCGTCTGCCCGCTCTGATTCCATTGGAGAGTCTTCGTTCATGAGATGGCGCGAGTTACGCCGAACAACTCGATCAGGCGACGGCGAGCGTCAATGGAACGAATCGAGTGGAACGAGATAGACATCCGAGGGATGCCTGTAGGGTGCGAGTGGAGACTCGCATCAACTGACCTTGCTTGTCAAAGACAACCCAAAGGGCATCACCGGCGGGTCGTGGCAACACGTCGCTGACATGACAGATCGCCTCCGAACCATTACCTACCTTCGTTTTGTTCTCCTTGGTGTTGTTGAAGTATCGTGTTGCTTCTTCGATCACAATAGCGATCAGCAAAAGGAGAATGGCCGCTCCGACGCCAACCCAAAGTGCCTTCAATGCCTGAGCACCTTTAGAAGTTTTTGGTGGCTGCCCGGAGATCGAAACCATCGCCAGAATGTGGCAAATGATAAACGAGGGAGCACCGATAACGAAGGGAATGAAAAGGATCTCGGGCTCATAGGAACGCCCCAAGATGTGGAGCAGCGGCCAAACAACCCCCGCCACAATGAATAGCATGGCGCAACCGTATGAACAGCCGCCGGAGGTGTCTTTAGTCGGTTGCTTCGGTTCAGACATCTCCGTTGTGGTAAGGCGAAAGCTTCGGATCACGCAAGGGCGATCGACACCTGTCGATGACACGACAGATGCCATACGAGCCGCTGGCTACATCCGTTTTGTTCCGCCTTGAAGGGCCGTTTGATTCGCTGTGCCGGGAATCAGTCATTCGTGATCTCATATTGGTGACAGTATCGAATGCCAATTTCAATCCGCGCCGTGATAAAGAAGCCGAACGACTGTCGGAAGTTTCTGGCATCATGGCCAATGTGTTGATACATCTCGCTCTTGTAGTCAAAGTTCGTCATCCAATCCGAAATCTCCTTCCGGCGTCGTTCAAGAAATGTTGAATCTGCCCCCTCCTCCTCGAGCAGCGCAATCTCCTTATCCAATCGGCTCTCAGCGGGACCCTGCCTTAGCCAACCAAGCGAATCCGCCCGCACTCTAGTGACGCGCTTGCCAGACACATAGACGTAAACAATGGCAAACTCCTCTCGAACGATCCGGCCTGATGGCAGAGTGATCGTGGCATCCGTGGTTCCCTGAATGTTACAAACTGAACTCCCCTCGCCCAATGAAAACCAATCAACATCTGGTATCCCGGAAAGGTCCTCTGGATGACGAAAATCGATGGTCATCTTGCGGTATGGATCGCTCCTCAAAGACCTGCAGAACTCGCCATCTGGCTGGTCAGGATAGAGCTCCGCGTCAACCTCCGTCTGCGACTTCTTCTTATCGCAAGCAACAATGATGATCATCGAAGCGCACACAAGCGATGTCGTGAAGCGATTCATTAGTGGGCAGAATGACTCGGACGAGGCGACGGCTAGCGGAAGACGTTCCTGATACGACAGATGCCATACCAGCCGATCCCTGCATCCATTTTGTTCAACTCTTGGTTCATTGGGGTTCGCACCAGACAATCTCTCGGATGTCAGGATCGGATTCGAGAATCTTTCGAAGCGCCTCGAGGAGGCGTGTGAGCTGTAGAGTCGCATCAATCGTCCGAAATAGCTTCTTCACCTTTGGAGTGCTCGGGTCCGTGAAAACCAGAAACTGATCATCATCGCCGCTCTGATGACCGCAGCAAAGCGCGAGACGAAATCCCTCATTTCGAAGTGGCAGATAGCATCCCCAATCTTCGATCGCCATCTCTCCGGTCTCGATCCCATGCTCGGCGAGCTTCTGCGCAAGGTACTCAGTCAGCCGCTTCCCCCAAAGCCCTGGATTGATTTCTTCTTCCTCACCTTCGTACGGCGGGAACTTCGATGAACGAAACTCAACTTGCGTCTTCATAGATTCTTGGACGAACGCCCCGGATTAAGCGACGGCGAGCGTAGGATGTTACTGACACGACAGATCGCCTTCGAGCCGTTGTCCGCATCCGTTTTGTTCGCTTTCTTCATCGTGTTTGGGTCATGGCCGAATTCCAAATCCGGCTACGATGAACAGCAATCCGAACGCAATGGGAATGACGGAAAAGATCAGCCGATTTCCAGAGGTCAGGACTTCCGGCTCTTTGCCTTCTGATGACACCAAGACATCAACAAGTGTTCCTACAGGAATAGGGACACTGGCCCCATACTTGGAGACAAAGCAACGGGTCTCCTCTCCAATCGAATACTCGATCTTTGGGGAGTAGCAGGCACCTCCTTCACTGGGGGCATGATCCTTGATGATCTCGACAACAACTCCCTTCACTGCAACCCCTCCACGACGCCTAAACCAGGTAAACTCGTGCGCCACCCCTAAGGCAATGAACGCCAACCCAAAAACGACGAAAGCTATTGCAAGAAGGCTCATGGATTAGCCGAACGCGACCACTCAGGCGACGGCGAGCGCAAGACGTTGCTGACACGACAGATAGCCTTCGAGGCCTGCATCCGTTTTGTTCGGCCCTTGTTGGTATTGGGCAGAGCTCATAGCTTCGATGAAATCCTGCCTGCCTCTCTCAGGTCCTTCAATCTGGCTTCTATCTTTGGTGGCCAATCCGGTGGCATGGCTAAGTGGACACCAAACTCACCAGTGCGAGCGATCTCTCGAAGGCGGTCGATGCTGATCTCCTTACCTTTCTGAAATATGCGCCCCTTCGAGTCCATCACAAAGTGGCGATCACGCTTTCTGATCGTGCGATAATACTCCGTCAGGTCCTTGGTGTTCGAATACCTAGGGAGCCAAATGGTGACACGATCTGTGGCAGTCCACATAACAGGACAAATGCAGCAACTACAATCAGGCTCACCCAGTGACTCAACTCCCAAGACTCTTGGGACACTCTTCAAGTTCTGACTTAGCCGCTGCTTCTGATCGGCTGTCAGCGTAAGGCACCTACGGCTACCAACCTCATCGATCTGAGTTGGCGTGAGGATCACAACAACATGGGGTATCGTCTCGAGAGCCCAGGTGAGCCGAAAGCCGTCCGCAAATGCTGAAGACACCGCTGCAAACACGATGACCAAGGCTGCTCTAAAGGACTTCATGGCGTTGGACTCTGTTTCTTGGCCGAACGCTTCGCATCAGGCGATCGAAAGCGCAAGGTGTTGCTGACACAACAGATACCCTTCGTGCCGATGCCTGCACCCATTTTATTCGCCCTTGTATGGTCGTGTGATTCTGATGCTTGAATCATGGTGTCTGGGTATCGAGCTCTGCCAACGGTTCGTCGGTGTAGAGTGCCCAGCACTGCTCACAGAGCGGATCGCCCTGATCTGTGTGATGTCGCTGGGAGATGACTTAAGTAGCTCGTATCCCGTCCGTGGCAACTGTCCAAGTCTCACATCGTGAGCAACGACACGAGTCTGCAACAACCGGCGTCCCCAAGTGAAGAAGATGCGTCGAGTCCCAGTTTGCCTCGAAACCATGAGACGCAAGGCGCTGAACTATCAGGTCTCGAATTTCCTCGGAGATGGAACCGGTGATCTGGCTGAGGTCAGTGCCCTGTAAGACCTTCGGCAACCGCACCGTCCATGAGACGTGCAACTCGGACGCTGGCTGGTTCTTCGTAGACATGGCGATTGGCGCTGTCAGTTGGGCGAATGCTTCGGATCAGACGCCGGAGAACGTAACACGCTGCTGACACAACAGATAGCCTTCGTGCCGTTCCCTGCATCCATTTTATTCGCCCTTCTATTCGCGTGATAGCTTTGCATGGCGGAGTTTCTGATTGGCTTCAAATTCCGCATGAGTCCACGGACGAATCAGGCCGTCCTTATCACGAACGAATGACAGCATGACTTTCTGCTCGCGGGTGAAGCGCCACTCGCCGGGTGAAATGGAATCTGCCTGACTCGTCAACAACCGCCCCCCCTCGGGGAGGCTGTGTTGAATCGAAGTATGCATTTCAGGTTGTTTCTTGTTTTCAGGAAAATCATAAATCACCATGAAAGGTTGCTTCTCGAAATAAAAGGTGTGGCTCACTCTGTCGATCGTTTTGCGGTCACTCGTCAGCCAAACATCACGAGTCAACAAGACCGCCTCTCCGCTTTTGAAGACAATGGTGTCGTGGACGAGATCATTGACTGTTTCGGAGTAAATCAGGCTGCTCTTGATAGCGGTTGGCAATGCCGATGAATTCAGCGCATCGGTGTCAGCGAGACAACTGGACGCAAAGAGGATCAATGCTGATATCGTGGCTTTCATTGGAGGCGGCAATTCTTGGACAAAAGGCTCAGATCAGGCGACGGCGAGCCCAAGACGTTGCTGACGCGAAAGATAGCCTTCGAGCCGTTTCCTGCATCCGTTTTGTTCGCCTTGATTGGTTGTTCAGGCTTCATTCTTCTTTGGGCTTCACCGAATGATTCTGAAGGTCGATGGGCTTCTTGTCGAAGCTGATACCATCGGGAAAAAGGGTATCGAAACCAAAATGCGCTTCGATCAGAAACGGGCCATCAATCTCGTTGCCCTTTGGTGCGGTAACAAAACGGTAGAATGGGAATACGACCTTGAATCCTGTGACCTTGAAGTCTCGATACGGTTCGGGCGATGCACCGTTCTCGACATACTTCGTGCGCTTCTCGACGGAAGCGAACTCGCCGAGAAGAATCAGATGCTGCTCAAAGTAGGCTCCTCGAATCGTATGCGGCTTCTCGGTCCCACACATTTGGGCGTCATGAAAAGCTTCAAGCACAGCAAGAGACTTCTCGTCCGAGTCCTTACTGATGATAATCGTGGTCTCTTTACCCTTCGAATCGACAACCACGTTTCCGAGGCCTGTGACTCCATCCAAGTGCCGGTATCGGAACTCCTCCGCACCCGCAATGGACACCGTCAGCAACAGACTCAGGAGCAATGGTCTTGGACTCATGGTGGTGCTTGGCAGTCAGGCGAACAATTCAGATCATCGACAAAAACGTCCCTTTGTCAGCACCTTTATATCCGACAGATGGGTTCCTTGACGACCGGATTTTGAACTCATGAGGTTGCTTTCACCACGCACAGGCGCGCAAAGCCCCCCTCACTTTCCCTTCGCACCCCCATCCACCGCTCCCGTCCCAGGCACTGCACCGCCGCATTCCCCGAAACCCCAGGCGCAATCCCCGCCGCCAGCACCAGCCCTCCCCAGCCTTGCTCCAAAACTCCTAGCTTGTGTGGGCTTCGCAACCAAAGCCAACTTGAAGGTTCGCCGCAGTTGGAAACTCCACTGCAGTGAACGGATCGTTGGTATCCATGCTGTCATTCAACAAAAGAAGGCGATGAGGGCAGCCACAGTCGCATACAAGCAAACGGGCAAAATGATCAACGCACTGACCCCAATAAAGGGTCGTTTCAGCCACCAAACCTCCTTGGAACCGTGCAAACGCAGGCGCACTGCGTGGCTAGACCACGCTCTAAATACAAACGTCAAGATCACCGGAGGTAGTGGCAAACAAAGCAGTGCAAACCAGAAGCTTCTGTTACTCCAATCACTACTCATCATACTAAACACCGGCAGCCAGGCAACCCCAAGGAAGACCGGCATCAGAACACACAGAGCGCGGTCGAGAAAGTGTGAACTATTGAAGAACAAAGAGATCCCTGCGATGAATGCTAGGAGCCAAACCAATCCGATGAGGCCAAAGTCAATCAGCACGACTGGCGTGGCGGGTCCAAAGTGCGGTATCATGGCATCCTAGTCGCTCTCGAAGTTGGGCAAACAATTCAGATCATCGCCAAAAACGCCACTTTGTCAGCACCTTTATATCCGACAGATGGGTAACTTGACGACGGGATTTTGAACTCACGAAGTCATTTTAGCCACGCACAGGCGCGCAAAGCCATCCCCACTCCCCACTCCCCACCCCTCACTTCCCCTTCGCACTCCCATCCACCGCCCCCGTCCCGGGCGCAGTCCCAGTCACAGGCGCAACCCCATTCCCCGGAACCCCAGGCGCAGTCCCCGTCGCCGGCACCGTCACTGGCGCCACCACCGGCACCGCAGGCACCACAGGCTCCACCACCGGCTTCGGCCACTCATGCAGCTTGTACCCCACCCCAACCCCCCCCACCTCATTCAAATACTCAGTCACCTTCTGCTCCCACACCTTCAAATCCGGCGGCCCCCACGGCTTCACCCCCGTCCCCGGAAAAATCACATACGTCACCTTCAAATCACTCTCCGGCCGCCGATACGGCGTCGACTTCTCATTCACCGCCTTCGCCATCATCAAACTCGCCTCCCCCATCTTGTAACTCGGCCCATAGTCCCCGCAAATCGCCGGGTAAATCTTGTCCCCATACACCACCGCCGCATAGTCCCCCATCCCCGGCGTGAACGCATTCTGCCCCTCATACCCCCGAAACAGCAGCGATAGCACAATGAACGGATCCTTCTCCGCAATCAAACTGCTCCTCGCCTTCATATCCTTGATCTCCAACTCCACCTGCTTCATCCCAGACTTCAACTCCGCATTCCGCGCCGCCGAAAGCCCCTTCACCGCATACTCCGCCTTCAGCTTCGCCAGCCGCCCCTCCCACTTCGCCAGCAGCGGATTCGGCGTCGTCGACTTCTTCGCCCACGCATAGCTCGTGAACGGCTGGTAGTAGTCGGACATGTAAATGTACTCATCCAGCTTCGGCATCCGATCCCCGTCCGACCCATCCGCCACCACATCCATCTCCGATTGAATGAGAAGCATCTTCCGCTGCGTCGTCGGGTGCGTCAGCTCCAGAATCGTCTCGCAATCAAAAAAATTGTGCCGGTCCAGCGCCTTGCTCAAACGCGTCACATCCGTCTGCACCCGCCGCGTCTTGTTCTCATACAGCTTGTGGTAAAAAGCCGAAACCTTCCCCGTCTCCACCAGCGTCCCCAGCCCCGGCAGCGCCTTCGGCAAATGCTCATTGATCCGCGAAAGCTCCGCCACACTCTGATTCGCCTTCGGCACCCGAATGCTCAACTGAAACTCCGCCTTGTAAGCCTCAGGATCCAGCCTCTCCAAGCTCGCAAACCCACCCTGCTCCGTCACCAGCTTCGTCTTCACCGTGATCCCATTGAACAGCGTCGCCACATCCACATCCTTCCTCCCCACATAATCCTCCGGCAAAGGCGGCTGCACCTCCTTGATCACCTCCACCTCACGCACCGTCTCCTTGATCACCTCCACCGGCACCTCCCGAATCACCTCCCGCTCCACAATCTCCGGCTCACCCGACCCCCTAGCCTCCCTCACGATCTCCTGAATCCCCCGCTTAATCCTCCCCGCAAACGGCGTGAACGGCAGCACCAACCCCACCGCCAACGCCACCAGAACCAAAACTCGGATCAACGTACTCAAAACCCCCGCCTTCTTCGGCCTCGGCCCGCGCCAATCCCCACCTCCTGTTTCAGGATCGTTTTCTGGGGATAAGCTCGGAGGAAAGTCACTCATAAAGTCTCAAAAAATCAACGCCCCGCCCGGAAGCGACGCCGCAACAACCAACGCAGCATCGGCCGCGGCATCAATCGAAACACCAGCGCCACAAATGCCACACTCCCCCCAGGAAACACGCGAGTCCGCCCCGTTTCAAGCACCCTCAACCCCTCAGCCACCACTTTTTCCGGCGGCTGCTTCAAAAAATCCTGCCCGGACCGATTCGTATCCGCCCCATCCGCCCGCCGCGCATTCGACCCAAAATTCGTCGGTGTCGGCCCCGGACACACACACGCCACCGTCACCCCCTCCTCCGCCAACTCCACCGCCAGCGCCTCCGAAAAACTCGTCACAAACGCCTTGCTCGCCCCATACACCGCCAGGTCCGGCATCGGCAACTCCCCCGCCAGACTGCTCACATTCAAAATCCCCCCCGGCCGCCGCAGCATCGGCAGCAGCCCATGACACAACTCCACCACCGCACTAATGTTCACCTCCACCTGCTCCCGCAGACGTTCCTTTTCCGCAGCCCCAAACACCCCGTAATCCCCCAGCCCCGCATTGTTGATCAACACATCCGGCTCGAACCCATTCACCCGCACCCACTCCACCACCGCCGCCCGCCCCGCCACCATCCCCAAATCCGCCCCGCAAATCTCCACCTTCAACTCCGGATTCCCCGCCACCAGCTCCGCCTTCAAAACCTCCATCGCCTCCACCCGCCGCGCCACCAGCAACAACCGATCCGCCCGCCCCGCCAACTGACGCGCAAACTCCTTCCCCAATCCCGAGGACGCCCCCGTAATCACTGCCGCACAGCCATTCAAATTCATCCCCCCATCATGCACCACCCCGCCCCCCGCGCGACAGGATTCTCAACCCCAAACAATAATCGAAAACTTCCCCCACTCTCCCATGTTTCTCTCCCACCATTGCGTCCTCCCCCATCCCGCCTAACCTCCCCTCTCTAAGTCTCCCAGTCTCTCCCTCTCCCCCTCCCCCCTATGATCGCCTGGTTCGCTCGCAACGGCATCGCCGCCAATCTCCTCATGCTCGCCGTCATGGTCGCCGGCATCTGGACCCTGTGGATGGATAAAATCCCCATCGAAGTCTTCCAGGACGTCCCCTCCCGCTTCATCTCCATCAACGTCCCCTACCCCGCTTCCTCCCCTGAAGAGACCGAGGAAACCATCGTCGTCAAAATCGAGGAAGCCATCCAGCAGGTCGGCGGCATCAAACACGTCAACTCCACCGCCGGCAGTTCCGGCGGCAACGTCATCATCGAAGTCGAAGAAGGCCAGGACCCCCGCACCATCCTCGAAGACGTCAAAATCCGCCTCGACGCCATCCCCTCCTTCCCCGCCCTCGCCGAAAAACCCATCATCCAGCTCGACGACTCCTTCCACTCCGTCATCACCGTCATCCTCAGCGCCGACATGGCCGAGCGCGACCTCAAACGCCTCGGCGAGCAAACCCGCGACGAACTCGCCGCCCTCCCCGGCATCTCCCACGCTGAACTCGCCGGCGTCCGCGCCGAGGAAATCGCCATCGAGATCACCGAAGAATCCCTTCGCAAACACAACCTCAACCTTGAGATCATCTCCCGCGCCATCCAGGAAAACGCCGTCGACCTCCCCGCCGGCGTCGTCCAAACCGAAGCCGGCGACGTCTCCATCCGCACCCGCGGCCGCGCCTACACCGGCGCCGACTTCGCCCAAGTCCCCGTCCTCACCAAACCCGACGGCTCCAAACTCCTCCTCGGCGAAGTCGCCAAAATCCTCGACGGCTTCACCGAAAACCCCCTCATCGTCAAACTCAACGGCCGCCCTTGCATCATGATCACCGTCATGCGCGAAGGCATGCAAAACGCCATCACCATTGGCGACCGCGTCAAAGAATACATCAACTCCACCAACAAACGCCTCCCCGAAGGCGTCCAGCTCGACTACTGGAACGACCGCTCCAAAATCGTCAAAGGCCGCATCGACCTCCTCCGTCAAAACGCCACCTCCAGCCTCATCCTCGTCTTCATCTGCGTCGGCCTCTTCCTCCGCCTCGAAGCCGTCATCTGGATCGCCGTCGGCATGGTCATGAGTTTCCTCGGCGCCTTCGCCCTCATGCCCTACATGAACATCACCATCAACCTCTCTTCCTTGATGGGCTTCATCCTCGTCCTCGGCATCGTCGTCGACGACGCCATCGTCATCAGCGAGCATTGCGACGACCTCAGACGTGAAGGCATGAGCCCCCTGGAAGCCGCCATCACCGGCACCCGCCGCATGGCCGTCCCCATCACCTTCGGCGTCCTCACCACCGTCGTCGCCTTCCTTCCCATGGCCATGGACTCCTCCGACTGGGGCAGCATGTTCAAACCCATCGCCATCGTCTTCATCACCGTCATGATGATCGCCCTGCTGGAGACCAAACTGATCCTCCCCAGCCACCTCGCCCACCCCTTCCTCGGCCGCGTCGGCGATCTCCTCGCCCCCGTCCACCGCACCTCCGGTCGCAGCCTCCAGTGGGTCATCGACACCCTCTACCGCCCCTCCATCCGCTTCTGCACCCAGCACTGCTACACCATGCTCGCCCTCATGTTCGGCAGCCTCCTCATCCTCGGCGGCCTCTACGCCGGCGGCCACATCCAGACCGCCTTCTTCCCCCGTGTTCCCAGCGAGCGCATCGAATGCCGCCTCTCCATGCTCGACGGCACCCCCCACGAAATCACCGACGCCCAAGTCGAGCGCATCTACGACATCGCCCTCGAACTCCAGCGCAAATACTCAGACGCCAACGGCAACTCCGTCATCAAACACATCGTCTCCTCCACCGGCACCACCATGTCCAGCGGCCGCGGCATGCGCAACAGCACCGGCACCCACATCGGCGGCGTCATCATGGAAACCTTCGGCCCCGAAGAACGCACCATCGACGTCAACACCGTCGCCATCTCCAACGAATGGCGCGAACTCATCGGCCCCATCGTCGGAGCGGAAGAAATCACCTTCCGCGCCGAAATCATGCGCGGCGGCGACCCCATCGACATCCAACTCACCGGCACCGACCCCAAAGAACTCCTCGCCGTCTCCGAACAAATCAAAGCCCAGCTCGCCAAATACCCCGCCCTCTTCGACATCAACGACTCCCTCGACGCCGGCCGAAACGAAATCCAGCTTCGCCTCAAACCCGAAGCCCGCCAGTTCGGCGTCACCGTCAACGACCTCGCCCGCCAGGTCCGCCAGTCCTTCTATGGCGATGAAGTCCAGCGCATCCAGCGCGGCCGCAACGAAGTCAAGGTCATGCTCAAACTCGCCAAGGACCAGCGCAAAAACCTTGCCACCCTCGACACCATGCGCGTCCGCACCACCACCGGCCTCGAGATCCCCCTCGGCCGTGTCGCCGAAGCCACCGTCACCAAAAGCTTCACCAGCATCAAACGCGTCGACGGCCGCCGCGCCCTCAACATCACCGCCGACCTCGACAAAGGCTCGACCGACATCGACGCCTTCCGCCTCGAACTCGCCGGCTACCTCGACAACCTCCTCGCCAGCCACAGCCACATCAAATGGAGCTTCGAAGGTGAAGCCCGCCAGCAGAAGGAGAGCAGTAGCCAAATGCTCATCTCACTCCTCATCATCCTCGGCGCCATGTACGCCCTCATGGCCATCCCCTTCCGCAGCTACACCCAGCCCCTCATCGTCCTCCTCGTCCTCCCCTTCGGCATCGTCGGCGCCGTCCTCGGCCACCTCTTCCACGGCCTCCCCGTCAGCATCATGTCCATGTTCGGCATCCTTGGCGTCTGCGGCGTCGTCGTCAATGACACCCTCGTCCTCGTCGACGAAATCAATACCCTCAAAGCCGACGGCATGCCCCTGCGCGACGCCGTCCAGCAGGGCGGCAGAAACCGCTTCCGCGCCATCTTCCTCACCCAAATAACGACCTTCTTCGGCCTCGTCCCCCTCATCTTCAGCGGCACCTGGCTCGCAAATTTGTTCCCCTTCTTCTTCAGCACCGGCGCCCAAAGCACCCACGCCCAATTCCTCACCCCCGTCTCCGTCGCCATGGGCTACGGCTCCCTCTTCGCCACACTCATCACCCTCTTCCTCGTCCCCCTCATGTACATCGCCCTCGACGACCTCAAAGCCCTCGCAGCCCGAATCACCCCCTCCCTAAAAGCCCTCTACCGCCCCCCTCTCCCCACCCCCAACGCCCCCCTGTAGGCCACCTCTATGAGATGGCCCGTCCCCCACTCACCTTCCCACCTCCCCCTCTCAACGTTCCAAGTTGAGCATTCCCCCATCTCCCATCTTCCATTTCCCATCTCCGGCGGCAAAGCCGCCTCCTCTCCCTCACTGCGGCTGCTCCAACAACCCCGCCATCCCCGGATTCCGCTTCAAATAAACCCCAACCGCTCCCGGATCCTTCTCGTTCCAATCCCGAATCACCATCTCCAGCATCTCCCGCCGCATCTCCGCATTCTGAATCCCCCCCGCCGTCGCCATCGCATTCACCGGCTGACTCTCGGTCCACGCCGACACCAAATGCTGCCGCGCCATGTCCGCCGACGCCAAATGCCGGTTCTGATCAATCCATCGCGCCAACCCCTCAGGCGACGCGTTCGACCAAATCCCAAAAATCGCTTCCTCAGCCGCGCCCCGCTCCCCAGGCTGAGTCAGCTTCGCCGAATACTGCAGCGCCTTCCCCGGATCATCCGCCGCCCACACCCCCAGCGCCCGCGACGTCAACTCACTCCTCAGCCCCGCATCCGGCAGCGTCGCAATCCACCCCAACGCCTCCCCCGGCGCAGCCCCCGCCCACGCTCCCACCACCGTCCCCAACCCCACCCCCGCATCCCCACCCTTCAAAGCCCACGCCGCCGCCGCCTTCGGATCCAACTCCGCCCACGCCCCCGCCACCACCGCCGCCATCGCCCCACTCCGCGGATGCTCGTCCAGCCAGGCCGCCGCCTCCGCCGGATACTGATCCGCCCATTCCGTCAACATCGACCCCAGCGCCGCCTCCCTAAAACTCCCCTCCGGCAGCGCATCCGCCCACCCCGCTCCCTTGTGCGGATCCGTGTTCGCCCAATACTGCATCACCTTCCCAATCGCCACCTCCCCCACCGGCGACCCCACATGCTCCAGCGCCCACTCCGCCGCCGCCACCGGATCACGCTTCGACCACGCCTCAGCCACCGTCGCCACCGAAGTCGCCCGCGCACTCCCGCTCAACTCCGTCACCACCCACGCCGCCGCCTCCGCAGGCGCCTTCTCCGCCCAAACCCCCGCCGCCGTGGCAAAAGCCGTCGCCCGCAACTCCCCCGGTGGCAACTCCCCGCAAGCCTTCAACGCCCCTTGCGGATCACTCTGCGCCCACGTCGACAAAAGCGCCTTCACATACCCTTGCCGATCCGCCATCCCCGTGATCGTCTTCAACTGCGCCCACGCCCCGCTCGGATCACTCGCCCCCATCGCCCCCGCCAATCGCATCAAATCACCCCGCCGCCGCTCCACATTCAGATCCGACAAAATCGCATCCATCCCCCGCTCCGGCGCCTTCGCCACCACCGCCGTCTCCCCGTCCACCTCCACCCGTTCCTCGACCGCCCGCTCACCACTCACCGCCCCCTGCCGCGTCCCCCACCACCAACCAACGTTGCTCACCACCAGCAACCCCACCAGCACAGAGATGACAAGACGATGGCTCATGGCTTCAACAAACGAACCGCAGGAATCTCCCTGCGGTCCGCTTCATCAAACATCAAAAATCACTCCCATCAAGACGTTGGCAGCGCAAAGGTGCCGGTATCCGTGTCTTTCTGCCGACTCTTGTCGAACTCCGTCCTCGTGAACGTTCCGGCCGCAAAGTTCAGCACGTAGTCGTCCCACTTGTCCAACTTGAACTGCACACGCAGTGTCGCCGTCGTCGTTCCAGGAGTATACGTGTAGGTGAAGGGATCGATGTCCGTTGGATCCGTTTCACGCCCCGTCGTCGCCGTCAAAAACGTCAACCGCTCAGGCAGTTGCGTTCCGTTCTCGCTCACCAAATACGCCAGACCCGTCAACGCCGCCGGCGCATTTCCGTCACCTACTTGGGCTCCCGGCATCCCCGGACCATCGTCGTCATCATCATCCTCATCGTCGTCCTCCCCATCGTTGTCGTCATCGTCGTCGTCATCATTGTCGATGTCATCCCCATCATCATCCTTGTCCCGACCCCGACGCTTGCCGTCCCCATCCACATCATCCTCGTCCGCATCCCCATTGCCGCGTCCATCCCCGTCAATGTCGTCTTCGTTGACATCGTCATCATCCAGACCGTCGCCATCAATGTCATCCTCAGAAGGATTGTCATCCAACTTCCCGTCGCCATCGATGTCCAACTCAGTCACCGCATCATCACGACGCCCATCCCCGTCGATGTCATCCTCGTCCAACGAGTCATCATCATCCCCGTCCCCATCGATATCGTCTTCATCCAGCGAATCATCATCATCGCCATCGCCGTCAATGTCCGACTCGGAAGGATGATCATCCAGCCTGCCGTCTCCATCGACGTCCGTCTCCGTCAGACTGTCATCATCCCGCCCATCTCCGTCGATGTCGTCTTCATCAACACTGTCATCATCGTCATATCCATCCCCATCAATGTCCTCCTCCAACGGATCGTCATCATTCAAACCATCACCATCAATGTCGGACTCAGACGAATTGTCATCCGCACGTCCATCCCCATCAATATCCAGTTCCGTCACCAAATCGTCATCCCGGCCATCCCCGTCAATGTCATCTTCCGATGCGCTGTCATCGTCCACACCATCCCCGTCAATGTCATCCTCAGTCGCATCATCATCATTCTTCCCGTCCCCATCAATATCCCTCTCCGCAGCCGAATCATCCCTCCGCCCGTCCCCATCCATGTCCGTCTCGGACGGATGATCATCCGGCAGCCCATCCCCATCCACATCCAACTCCAGCACATCGTCATCGTTCAAACCGTCCCCATCCACATCGTCCTCCAGCGGACTGTCATCCAGTTTCCCGTCCCCATCGATGTCCCTCTCCGCCACAGAATCATCCAGCCTTCCATCCCCATCAATGTCCGTCTCAATCGGACTGTCATCATCAAACCCATCCCCATCCATGTCATCCTCCGCAACCGAGTCATCGAGCAACCCATCATCATCAATGTCCAACTCCAGCGCACTGTCATTGTTCAACCGATCCCCAATGTAACTCCCCGCCTTCGGACCCGATTTAGCCACCCCGCCATCCACGTTCCGATCCAAGCCGTTCGGCAGACCGTCATTGTCCACATCCGGATCCACGTCATTGCTCAATCCATCCTCATCCAAATCAGCAGCGGCAGGGAGCGCAAAGGCCTCGGGTTGAGTCACAAGTGGCACGGAAAGACCCAAGGTGAGGGCGAAAAGACGGGAACGAATCGGTTTCATAAGTCAGTGAGGGTTAGGTGAATTCTCTAGGATGCTGATTTTGACGAATTAATTCGGACGATATCAGAAAAATTCGGAAAAGTCACCTCCGTTTTCGATCCTCCATACCCAATTTGAACCCCATAAAAAACTTCGCGCAATTCTCGCACCATCCAGCCCAATCCTCGCCCAATTCACCGATGATCCCTCCTCCACCACTCCCCCAACACCCTGAACCCCAAAACACTCCATCACCCCAAAATCGCTATCGCAACCCTCAAATCGGGACAAATTCGTGTGCTACCCTGTCCCATTGATTGACTAGAATCACATCATCGCGGAACCAACCAGCGACCTGCCGCTCCCGACCAGCCCTCAATCTCCCATCCATGCGCCTCCCTCTCACGGCTTCCGCCCTCACTCTCTCCCTCGCCGCACTGGGACCCCTCCCCAACTTGGCTGGCGACACCCCGCCCCCATCCTCCCCCGCCCTCCTTTCCCCAACCCTCACCAACCCCACCTCCCTCGGCGAAAAATGGGAGAACCTCGGACGCATCTATCAAAGCGACACCAACCCCATCCTCCAGGAATTCTGGCTCCTCGGCCGCTACCATGGTCAATACCACTGGTCCGAAGGTTCCGCTGGCCAGAGCGAAGGCTACGAAACCCGCCGCCACCGCCTCGGCTTCCAGGCCCGCCTCTTCGAAAAACTCAGCCTCCATGCCCAAATGGTCAGCGGCAGCGACTTCGAACCCTTCTACGGCGGATTTACAGAACTCTGGGCCCAGTGGGCCTTCAGCGAAAGCATCGCTCTCACCATCGGTCAGCAGAAACATCGCTTCACCCATGACCGGAACGTCTCCAGCCGATACATCAACTACCTCGAGCGTAGCATGATGACCAACATGTTCGGCGCCGACTACACCCCCGCCGTCACCCTCCTTGGCAGCATCGACAAGTTGACCTACTACACCGGTCTCTTCTCCAACGCCACCGGCACAGACGTGGGCGAAGCCTTCACCGACTTCGACTCCGGCTACTCCTTCCTCGCCGCCGCCTACTATGACCTCGGCCCCTCGCTCGGCGCCGACACCGCTCAGCTCCACTTCACTTATGTTCATAGCGACGCCAATGAAAACGCCACCAACCTCAATCGATTCGACAACGGCATCTCCTCCGCCCTCATCCTCACCAAAGGCTCCGGAGCCCTCGTGACCGAAGTCACAGCCGGTCTCGGCAGCGACGAAGGTGACGCCGTCGCTCTCAACTTCCAACCCAGCTTTTTCCTCACCGACAACCTCCAAATCGCTGCCCGCTACCAGCTCGCCGGCTCCAACAATCCCGAAGGCCTTAAGCCCCAGCGCCGCTACGAGGAACCCGCCGGACTCCCCTCAGGCGACCTCTACCAAGCCGCCTACATCGGTCTCAACTACCACATCGCCAAACACCGTCTCAAACTCATGACCGGCCTCGAATACGCCACCATGGGCGGCGAGGAAGTCTGGACCGCCAGCACCATGGTCCGCTTCTTCTTCGGCCCCCACTCCGGCGGCCCTTTCCCCATGAATCAAATGCAGAGTGGCCACTTCTTCCACCACGATTGATCGTTCCCAACGCTTGGTTTCATAATTTCCTCGCATCCTCTGCTAGGCCTCTCACTCAAGACCCGTTCGACCCTCACCCACTTTTTTTCTCTCCACCTCATACCTCGCCTTGCAGCCCACCCGATCAATGCCCTATTCATTCCCCCGACCTTTATGATCTCTAGCCTTCGTCTCTCCCACCTCATTGGCCTCGTCGCCGCCTCCCTCGCGTCCACCACCTTCTCCGCTACCGAGGTGGATCCCGCCCTTCCCGAATACCAAACCACCGGCGGCGTCTCCGGCAGCCTCATTTCCATCGGCTCCGATACCCTCAACAATCTCATGACCTTCTGGGCAGAGGGCTTCCGCGCCAAATACCCCAACGTCAGCATTCAAATCGAAGGCAAAGGCTCCGCCACAGCCCCCCCCGCCCTCATCGAAGGCACCGCTCAACTCGGCCCCATGAGCCGCGAAATGAAACAGGAGGAAATCGACGCCTTCGAAACCAAATTCGGTTACAAACCCACCGCCATCCGCGTCGCCGTCGACGCCCTCGCCGTCTTCGCCCACAAAGACAACACCCTCAAAGGCCTCAACCTCGCCCAAGTCGACGCCATCTTCTCTTCCACCCGCAAACTCGGCGCCCCGGCCGATCTTGCTGACTGGGGCCAAGCCGGGCTCCCCGCCTGGAACGGCCGCGCCATCTCCCTCTACGGTCGCAACAGCGCCTCCGGCACCTACGGCTTCTTCAAAGAAGCGGCCCTTGGAAAGGGTGACTTCAAAGCCTCCGTCAAAGAACAGCCCGGCTCTTCCGCCGTCGTTCAAGGTGTTTCCGCTGACGAATTCGGCCTTGGCTACTCCGGGATCGGTTACATCACCTCCGGCGTCCGCACCCTCCCCATCGCCGCCGAAGGCACCGAATACGCTGAGCCCACCTACTCAAACTGCCTCGATGGCAGCTACCCCCTCGCCCGCTTCCTCTACATCTACATCAACAAAGCCCCCGGCAAACCCCTCAATGCCACCACCGCCGAGTTCCTCAAGTTCATCATCTCCAAGCAAGGCCAGGAAATCGTCGTCAAAGATGGCTATTACCCCCTGCCCGCTGAACTCGCCAGCGAGGTGAGCACAAGCCTCGCACCCTGATCGTGCGGCCAATTGTGTCAGACCTGTCACTCAAGACCCGGTCCCGCACAATTGGCGTAGCGAACTCCTTGACGGGCCACACCTCTGGTGTGAATGCATTGCCCGTCATCCTCGCTGCCTATGCAGTCCGCCGAATCGCCCGAACCCCTTCGCGACCCAGCAGCTCCCCCCAGGAGCCCTTCTCCTGTGCCCGAGCGCTTCATGGTCAGCAAAGGCGTACTCCGCTTCGACCGATTCATGACTTATGTCATCCTCTTCGGTGGCATCGGCATCATCGCCGCCGTCTTCGGCATCTTTGTCTTCATCGGTAGCGTCATCTGGCCTCTGTTCCAAAGCCCCACCCTCACCCCTCTGCGGGAGTTGCCCCTCGCCACCTCCGGCACCACCCTGGTCGGGCTCGACGAACGTTCCGAACTCCCCTACTCCTACGACGGCTCGGCCGATCTCCACTTCCACTCCGGATCCTCAAACGTTTCCCAACCCCTCGGCCTCGAACCCGGCACCCAAATCACCTTCTGGCGTCAAGATCGCCTCAACGACCGCATCCTCCTCGGCACCCAGGACGGCCGCGTCGGCTTCGTCGACATCAGCTTCACCGCCAAGCAATCCTCCCCTAAAGCCCCTCGATCCGTCACCGGCAGCCTCAAACTCGCCCCCTGGCTTGCCCTCAATAACCCGGCCCCGGTCGAATCCCTCGACTACGCTAGCCAAGGCGAACGCAAACTCTTCGGTGCAATCGTCAACGCCCCCGAAGGCCCCAAACTCCTCGTCGTCGGCCAACGCCAGAAAAAAGGCCTTATGGGCGCAGGCAAACTCGAAGCCACCCCACCAGAAGACCTCACTCCCCTGCTCGCAGGCGCACGCCCCATCCGCGTCCTCCTCCCAGGCACCGCCGACGCCATCATCGTCCAAACCAAATCCAACGAACTTCTTTACCTCTTCCGGGCTCCTTCAGGCTGGGAAGTCCGCCAGCAACTGAAGCCCTTCGCTGACATCGCCACCGACATCACTGTCATGGACTTCCTCTACGGCGATGTCTCACTCGTTCTCGGTGATTCCAAAGGCAATGTCCGCATCCTCAGCCTGAACGTCCCCCCAGGCAGCGACCGTCGCCTCTTCACCGAAACCCAGCGCCTCCAACCCCTCGACGCCCCCATCCGCCATTTCGTCGCCAGCCGCCGCAATAAGTCCTTCGTCGTCGCTGGCGACACCCAATGCGCCCTCTGCTACGCCACCACCGGCACCGTCCGCTCAGTCCTCGATCTTCCCTACACCGTCCGCAGCCTCTGCCTCGACGCCAAAGCCGAGCACCTCGGCATCGTCGATTCTGATGGCACCCTCCACCTCAATACCGTCCACGATCCCCACCCCGAGGCCGGCTGGCGCACCTTCTTCGGCAAAATCTGGTACGAAGGCTACAGCGAGCCCAAATGGGAATGGCAATCCACCGGTGGCACCGACGACTTCGAACCCAAACTCTCCCTCGTCCCCCTTATCATCGGCTCCATCAAAGGCACCCTCTACGCCATGCTCTTCGCGGTCCCCATCGCCCTCCTCGCCGCCATCTACACCAGCCAATTCCTCAGCGCCTCAGTCAAACGCATCGTCAAACCCGCCATGGAAATCATGGCCTCCCTCCCGTCCGTCGTTCTCGGCTTCCTCGCCGCCCTTTGGCTCGCCCCGATCATCGAAACCAAAGTCCCTTCCATCCTGCTGCTCATCCTCTCAATCCCCCTCTCCGCCATGATCGCCGGATCCATCTGGATTCGTGTCCCCCTCCACCAACGCAACCGCCTCCCTCGCGGTGCCGAATTCTGGCTCCTCGCCCCCCTCATGGCCGCCCTCGGCTACCTCGCCTGGCTCTCCGGTCCCGCTCTCGAATCCCTTCTCTTCGTCGCCAAACTCCCCGATGGCTCGCAAATCGCCGACTTCCGCCTCTGGTGGCCTCAATTCACCGGCCTCCCCTACGACCAACGCAACTGCCTCGTCGTCGGCTTCATGATGGGCTTCGCTGTCATCCCCGTCATCTTCACCATCGCCGAAGACGCCCTCTCCAACGTCCCGCCCGCTCTCACCAGCGCCGCCGAAGCCCTCGGTGCCTCCCGCTGGCAGGTCGTCCGCACCGTCGTCCTCCCCATCGCCTCCGCTGGCATCTTCTCCGCCCTCATGATCGGCCTCGGCCGCGCCGTCGGCGAAACCATGATCGTCGTCATGGCCACCGGCAATACCCCGGTCGTCGATGCCGCCGGACGCCTCCTCTTCGGCGACCCCGGACTCGGCGGCGGTCTCTTCCCGCTCGCCGATCACTGGAACATCTTCAGCGGCATGCGCACCCTCTCCGCCAACATCGCCGTCGAACTCCCCGAAGCCGCCCAGGGCTCCACCCACTACCGCACCCTCTTCCTCGGTGCCTTCGCCCTCTTTTTGATGACCTTCGTCCTCAACACCGCCGCCGAACTCCTCCGTCAACGGTTACGTGAAAAATTCAAAATCGTCTGATGTCCGACGCCAATTCGAATCCCCCTTCGTCCGCCGCTCTTCTCTCCTCCAAAGGTGAGATCAAAGTCTGGCTGACGGCGACCGGCCTCAACGTCGGTTTGTTCATGGTCGCCGGCCTGCTGCTGCTCATCACCTGGAATGGCCTCTCCGTCTTCTGGCCCCAACCCGTCAGCGAATTCACCCTCACCTCCCAAAAAGACGGCGCCCCCGAAAAAATCGCCGGCATCATCACCAAACAACAAACCCGCCGCTCCGCTGCCACCGGCCAAGCCATCGAAGAAATCCAGATCTTCACCGGCAACCGCGACGCCTACGGTCTCGCCTTCCGCTTCCTCGATCAATCCAGCCTCGCCTCCACCACTCTCCCATCCGACTACATCGTCGCCGAACGCAGCGAATACGGCAAAGCCATCTTCACCCCTGTCCGCCTCGAATTCAGCGCCACCAAATCCCTGCCCGCCAGCGATCCAACCTTCCTCCCCGAACTGCATCGTCTCGTCAAGGAAGGCAATGATCGCCGCGCCGAAATCACCGCCCTCGAAAAACACGAAATCGGCGCCATCAATGCCCGCATCGACAAACTCGAAATCCGCCTGCGCAAAGCCGATCCCTCCCCAGAGGTTCGCGCCCCACTCGAACAAGAACTCGCCACGCTCCGCAGCGAATACACCACCCTCGCCTCCCAAGCCACCACGTTGCGCGACCGCCAAAAAGTCGAGAAACTCGTCTACCGCCTCGCCAGTGGCGAAGAGCGCAACCAGGCTGTCGCCGAGATCATCCACTTCTACCAGCCCAACCAACTCACCCTCGGCGGCCGCTTCAAAATCTTCCTCCACCACGCCCTCGCCTTCCTCACCGAGGAACCCCGCGAAGCCAACACCGAAGGCGGCATCTTTCCCGCCATCTTCGGCACCTTTGTCATGACTCTGCTCATGGCCGCGCTCGTGACACCTCTCGGCATCATCGCCGCCATCTACCTCCACGAATACGCCAAACCCGGCATCATGCTTCAATCCATCCGGGTCTGCGTCAACAACCTCGCCGGCGTTCCCTCCATCGTCTTCGGCGTCTTTGGCCTCGGGTTCTTCGTCTACGGTGTCGGTGGCTACATCGACCACGGGCCCACCTATCCTCTGCCTGAACGCTGGTGGTTTCTCGCTTCACTCGGAGCGGTCGTCACCCTCGTCCTGGCTCTGTTACTTACCCTCAAGTATTCACCGACCCAGGCTCTCCAGCCCAAATCCAAGGCACGCTCTTTCACCGAGAACACCCTCTGGATCTCCACCGCCCTCCTGACCCTCTTGACCCTCGCCAAGTGCCCCTACTTCCACGGCTTCTTCGCGGACAAATTGCCCTCCCCCACCTTCGGCACCGGTGGCATTCTCTGGGCCTCCATCACCCTCTCCCTGATGACCCTCCCCGTCGTCATCGTTGCTACCGAAGAAGCCCTATCCGCCGTGCCTCGCGGTGTCCGCGAAGCCGCCCTCGCCTGCGGTGCCTCCAAGTGGCAAATGATCCAGCGCATCGCCCTCCCCGGCGCCCTCCCCGGCGTCATGACCGGCATCATCCTCGCCATGGCCCGTGGCGCTGGCGAAGTCGCCCCACTCATGATCACCGGCGTCGTCAAACTCGCCCCCTCCCTCCCCCTCGACGGCATCGCTCCCTTCATCCACGCCGAACGCAAATTCATGCACCTCGGCTTCCACATCTTCGACCTCGGCTTCCAATCCCCCGACTCCGAAGCCGCCAAACCCATGGTCTTCGCCACCACCCTCCTCCTCATCTTCCTCGTCGTCGTCCTCAACCTCACCGCCATCCAAATCCGCTCCCACCTCCGCCGCAAACTCCAAGCCAGCGCCTTCTAACCCCAACCCACTCACCACTCACCGCTGATCACTGATTACTCCCCCATGCCCCCCCTGCCCGCCCACCTCCAGACCTCAGCGCGTCCCTTCATCGAAGTGGACCACTTCGACTTCTGGTATGGCCCCAAGCAGGTCCTCCACGACATCCATCTCGCCTTTCCCGAAAATCACATCACCGCCCTCATCGGCCCCTCAGGCTGCGGCAAAACCACCCTCCTGCGTAACCTCAATCGCATGAACGACCTCGTCGACGGCATCCGCCATCGCGGCGATATCCGACTCGACGGCACCAGCCTCTACGATCCCAAAGTCGAAGTCATCTCCCTTCGCAAACGCGTCGGCATGGTCTTCCAAAAGTACAATCCCTTCCCCAAGTCCATCTACGAAAACGTCATCTTCTCCCTCCGCGTCGCCGGTCGTAGCGACCGCCGTCAGCTCGACGAGGTCGTCGAAAAAAGCCTTCGTCAGGCCGCCCTGTGGGATGAAGTGAAAGACAAACTCCACGAAAGCGCCTTCGGCCTCTCCGGCGGCCAGCAGCAGCGCCTCTGCATCGCCCGTGCCATCGCCAATCGCCCGCAAGTCCTCCTCATGGACGAACCCTGCGCCGCCCTCGATCCCATCGCTACCCTCAAGATCGAAGAGCTGATGACCCAACTCAAAGACGAGTTCACCATCGTCATCGTCACCCACAACATGGAGCAGGCCCGACGCGTCGCCGACCTCACCGCCTTCTTCTACCTCGGAAAACTCATCGAATACGACGAAACCCTCTCCCTCTTCACCCAACCGTCTCAAATCCAAACCGAAGCCTACATCTCCGGTCGCTTTAGTTGACCCGTCCTCCCGCAAGAGCCTCAAAAGGCGCCCCAAGGCATCTCCCAAAAATCCCTCTCCCAGCCCACCTTGACGCACCCTCCCTTCGCGTTTCTACTTCCCCCACCATGCGCCTCATCAACAACGCTCCCTCCGTCCCCGCCGCCGTCGGTCCCTATTCCCAAGCCGTCGAATCCGGCCCCTTCATTTTCTGCTCCGGCCAGATCCCCATCAATCCCGCCACCGGCAAAATCGAAGCCAAGGATGTCGAAGGCCAAACCCAGCAGGTCCTTGCCAATATCTCCGCCCTTCTCGCCTCCCAGGATCGCTCCCTGAATGATGTCATCAAAGCCACCGTCTTCCTCACCGACATGGCCGACTTCCCCAAGGTCAACGCCCTCTACGCCGCCGCCTTCGGCGACCACAAACCCGCCCGCTCCACCGTCCAAGTCGCCGCCCTCCCCCTCGCTGCCCTCGTCGAAATCGAAGTCATCGTCGCAAAAGTTTAGCCTTTCTTGGTAGGCAGACGCCTCCTCTCACGCTAACCTACCGGGTGTTAGGTGCATGAATGGACTGTTAACGCGTCGTGAGTGGCTGATCGCCGGAGCCTGCCTGCTGCTTTTTGCAGCCCTGGCCATCCTCAGTCTTGCGCCCCGCCTCCAAGCCAAACTCACCCAGGCCGCCACCGCCAAACTCCAATCCCTCGACCATCAAGCCGGCGGTGCCCGCTTCGATCGCGTCGCACTCTCCTTCGACGGCCAGCGCGCCCTCATCACCGGAGCCGTCCGTCATCAGCAGGACGGCCTCCGCCTGATCCACTCCCTCAACCACGACCTCCGCACTCCCGGCAATCCTTTCAACCCCGTCACCAAAGTCACCGCCACCTCCTCCCTCGAAGTCAAACCCCTCCAGTCCGGCTGGATCATCGCCGCCGTCCAGGGCTTCAATGCCGAAATCATCGGCACCTGCGCTACCCCCCAGGAACGCGACACCCTCGAACAGTCCCTCCGCAGTCGCTGGCCCACCTGGCGCGGCAAAATCAACTTCGCCCTCCAAGTCGACCCCCGCCGCTTCGACGAATCCTCCGCCTGGCTCGCCACCGTCCGCTCCCTCCCCGCCCCCGAAGCCCGTGGCCGCCAGTCCGCACGCCTCTTCGCCGCCCAAATCGGCCGCACCTGGACCGACCTCCCTCTCCAAACCTCAGCCTCCTCTCCCTCCCCCATCCCACCCCCTCTCCATACCCTCGGCATCACCTCCAACGAATGGCAAGACCGCCTCCTCTCGCATCACGACGCCGTCCTCTCCCACCTCCAAAAAGAAACCGCCTGGGAAATCGAACAGGAACGCCTCCGCAACCTCCCTCCTGCCCATGTCTTCCTCGGCAAACGCGGCAACCAGGTCCTCCTCCGTGGCGAAGTCTTCGATATCGATTCCAAACGCGCCGTCATCGCCTCCATCATGGCCGCTCTCCCCGAAGCCCGCCTCCTCGACGACCTCCGCGCCAACGGCACCCGCCGCCCCGATCCTGGCCTCGGCTCTTTCAACCCTTCCGAATCCCTCTCCGACACCAGCGACAAAGCCTTCGCCCTCGGTCTCCCCGGCAAACCCTGGACTCCCCTCGATTGGGAAGTCGCTCGCTCCTCCCAACCCTGGTCCTCCCTCCTCCCCCCAGGCCTCGATCCCAAATCCCTCGCCGAAGACTCCGCTCTCGTCATCGACTGGCTCCAAGGCTCCAATGCCGGCATCCCCCTCCTTCCCACCCCGCCTCAACCCGCCTTCCTCACCCTCGCCGTCTACCAGGATCGCATCATGATCAGCGGTCGCCTCGCCGAACAAGCCCTCCACACCCAAATCCTCGCCGCCCTCAAACGCGCCTACCCCTCCGGCTACACCATCGACGACCAAATCGCCGTCTCCGGCTCCACCCTCGCCTCCGATTCCGTCCAACACACCACCCAAACCATCCCCGTTCGCCAAACCGATCCCCTCCTCTTCGCCGTCGCCCTCCCCGGCAAACCCTGGCAAACCCTCTCCCCCACCAATGTCGCCTCCCTCGCCTCGCTCCCCATCGATCAAACCCTGCACAACCTCCCCTCTCAAACGCTCGCCACCGCCTTCGCTCCCGCCCTCGAAGAAATTCGATCCCTCGGTTTGAGCTTTCCCGAACCCCCATCCCGTGCCAAGGAAGACCCCGGCAACAAACCATGAGCGGACTCCTTTGGCTGATCTCCGAAATGCTGCTGCTGCTCACCCTCGCAGCAGTCACCTTCTTCACCCTCGGCTGGCGTTGGCGTGCCAAACGCTCGAAAATCCAAACCCTCGTCCTCGAATCCCGTCTCGATGAGGAAGCCCAGGCCGCCAAAATCGCCCGCGAAGAACGCGACGCCGCCCTCCGCCAACAACCAGCCCCATCGTCACCCCCGCCCGACGCCGACATCGCCGCGCTCGCCGCTGAACTCAACGAAACCCAGGCCCACCAACTCGCCCTCGAACGCGAACTCCTCCGACTCCGCGATGCCAAACTCGCTGTCGAAGCCGAATTCCAAGCCTTCCGCGAAGCCTCCGCAACCCCTCCCCCATCCGCAGCCCCCATCACCCCCGACGACCTCACCAAACTCCGTGGCGTCGGCAGCGTCATGCGCACCAAACTCCACACCGCCGGCATCCACACCTTCCGCCAGCTCGCCCTCCTTTCCGAATCCGAACTTGCCGCCCTCGACCAGACCCTCAAACTCAAAGGCCGCGCCTCACGCGAAAATTGGCAGCAACAAGCCGCCACCCTCCATCAGGAAATCCACGGTTCACCACCCTGATCCCAAATGAAACTGGACGCCCTCAGCCGCCTCGAACGCCATGCCAAACGCCTGGCCGAAATCACCGGCATCCTCGGCAAATACGGCCTCTCCAACCTCTTCGGCGACCTCAAGTTCCCCTGGATCGCCGACAAACTCCGCAGCTCCGACGGCCAAGCCCTGCGCTCCCTCACGACCCCTCAGCGCGTCCGCATGGCGCTCACCGAACTCGGCACCACCTTCATCAAACTGGGCCAAATGCTCAGCACCCGCCCAGACCTCCTCGGCCCCGATCTCACCGACGAACTCGCCGAACTCCAGTCCAACGTCCCCGCCGATAGCGCCGAAATCGCCCGCGCCACCATCGAAGAAGATCTCGGCAGCAACCTCGAATCCCTCTTCGCCTCCTTCGAAGCCGAACCCCTCGCCGCCGCCTCCATCGCCCAAGTCCACGGCGCCACCCTCACCAACGGCACCCGCGTCGTCGTCAAAGTCCTCCGCGCCGGCGTCGCCCGCCAGGTCGAGACCGATCTCGAAATCGTCCAACTCCTCGCCGAACTCATGGAGCGCCACTCCACCGTTCTTCGCCCCTACCAGCCCGTCGCCATCGTCCGCCAGTTCCGCAAATCCCTCCTCCGCGAGCTCGACTTCACCGTCGAACGCACCAACCTCGAACGCTTCGCCGAACACTTCGAAAACGACCCCTTCGTCCACATCCCCCAAGTCTTCCCCGAACTCTGCAGCCGCCGCGTCCTCACCATGGACCGCCTCGACGGCATCCCCGGCACCGACACCGCCGCCCTGCAATCCTCCGGCGAAGACCTCGAAACCTTCGCCAGTCGTGGCGCCAGCATGTACCTCGACATGGTCTTCCGCGACGGCTTCTACCACGCCGATCCCCACCCCGGCAATCTCCTCCTCCTCCCCGGCGGCATCGTCGGCGTCATCGACTGCGGCATGGTCGGCCGCATCGACGAACACCTCCTCGAGGACATCGAAGGCCTCCTCTTCGCCGTCGTCGAACGCGACGCCACCGAGGTCGTCACCCTCCTCATGAAACTCGGCGCCGCCAGTCATGAAATCGATCGTGACCGCTTCATCGGCGACATCAGCGACTTCATCGCCGACTTCGTTGGCCGCCCCCTGGCAGACATTCAGATTGGCGAGGCCCTCTCCGCCCTCTTCAACATCATCCGCCGCTTCCAGGTCGTCCTTCCGCCTCCCCTCGCCATGCTCCTGCGCACCCTCATTCTCCTCGAGGGCACCTCCCGCAAGTTCCATCCCGACCTCAGCCTCGCGCAGCTGATGGAACCCTACTACTCCCGCATCCTCCGCCGCCGCATGTCCCCCGTGCGCATCGCCAAAAAAGCCCGCCGCATGTATCGCGACTGGGACCGCCTCCTGGGTCGCCTACCCCGAGATCTCCGCGACCTCCTCGAACGCTTCAGCGACGGCACCCTCACCGTCCACCTCGACCACCGCCACCTCGACCCCATCATCAACCGCCTCGTCCTCGGCATCATCGCCGCCGCCATCTTCCTCGGCTCCTCCCAACTCTGGAGCAGCCAGGCCCCGCCCCTCCTCGGCGGCGTCTCCATCTTCGGCGCCCTCGGCTACGCCACCTCCATCTACCTCACCTGGCGCGTCCTCCGCGCCGTCAAAAAATCCGGCAACATCAACTCCAAAGACTAACGCAACGCCCGTCAAAAGGCACGGCCAAGTCCTGAGAACCAACGTCTTAAGCTCAATCCCATGCGCACCTGTATCACCTGGACCTGTCTCTCCCTCGTCGTCCCATTCTCCCTCGTGGCCGCCCCCAAACCCCTCTCCGAAGTCACCGACTCATTCGCCAAAAACCTCCCCGCCGGTTGCATCGTCACCGCCGAGTTTCGCGACTCGAACACCACCTTCCACCTCGCCGGCAAAGGCCTCCCCGATCTCGCTCCCGAACGCCACCTCTTCGAAATCGGCTCCATCAGCAAAGTCTTCACCGGACTCCTCCTCGCTCAATCCGTCTCCGACAAAAAACTCTCCCTCACCTCCACCCTCCGCGATCTCCTAGGACCCGACTTCACCTTCGCCGATCCCAACGTCGCCGCCATCACGCTCGAACAACTCTCCACCCACACCAGCGGTCTTCCTCGCTTGCCCTCCAACATCGGCCCAAACCCCGACACCAGCACCGACCCCTACGCTGCCTACGACCGCACCGCCCTCCACGATTTCCTCCACGTCGCCACTCTCCCCGGTCCCGGCCCGCACCCCTCAGCCTACTCCAACCTCGCCGTCGGTCTCCTCGGCGACCTCCTCGCCGCTCAAAGCAACACCACCTGGGAGCAACTCGTCATCGACAGCATCGCCAAACCCCTCGGCATGACCGACACCTTCGTCACCTTGAACCCCGAGTCTCAAAAACGCCTCGCCCCTCCCTTCGAAGGCGCCAAACCAGGCACCAACTGGACCTTCAAAGCCCTCGCCGGCGCAGGTGCCCTTCGCTCCAGCGCCTCCGACATGATCCGCTTCGGCAAGGCCCTCCTCAACCCCGACTCCACCCCTTTCCCCGAGGCCATCCGCCTCATGCTCGCTCCCCGCGCCGATTTCTCGGGCGAGACCTCCAAAATCGGCCTCGGCATCATCCTCTCCCGCTTCCTCAACGAACCCGCCTGGGAGCACGACGGCGGCACCGGCGGCTACCGTGCTTCCTTCCAAGTCCAGCCCGACTCCAAAACCATCCGCGTCATCCTCATCAACAACGACGCCCTCGCCCCACCCCTCGTCCTCGCCGCCATCGACCCCCAACCCGCCACCAAAAATCGCCCCGAACTCCCCATCACCCCCGAAGCCGCCCGCGAATACACCGGCGTCTTCGAACTCGACGCCAACAGCCGCTTCACCGTCATCCAACGTGGCGACCACCTCTGGACCCGCCTCACCGGCCAACCCTTCTTCCGCCTCTTCCACTCCGGCAACGACCGCTTCTTCCTCAAAATCGCCGCCGCCGAACTCCAATTCGAACGCACCAACGGCCAAATCACTCACGTCACCCTCTTCCAAAACAACCGCGAGCAACGCGCCACCAAATCCAAACAACCCGCCCCCACCCTCATCTTCCGACCCGCCAAAGACCTCGAACGCTTCGTCGGCACCTACGACCTCGCCCCCGGCATGGCCTTCACCCTCACCGTCCACAACCAAACCCTCTTCGCCGAACTCACCGGTCAGCCCAGCGTCCCCGTCTTTGAAACCAAACCCAACCACTTCGAATACGACGTCGCCGCCGCCTCGCTCGACTTCAAATTCGACCCCTCAGGCGCCGTCACCACCCTGATTCTCAATCAAAACGGTACCCATCTCGCCCCTCGCCGCCCCACCCCCAAAAAGTAAATTCTACCCGCATCGCCTTTTCCGCCAAAGTGCTTGCCCCCGGCCTCGATAACGCTTTGTTAAGCCATGCTCTCAGGCACGAAGCTCCCCCTCCCGATGTCCTGCCGCCCCCTCATTCTCAGCCTCCTATCCTTCATCCTCTGTGCCACGGCCTCCGCCTTTGACAC
>JAIYDW010000066.1 GCA_027487315.1 Verrucomicrobiaceae bacterium
TAGTGGGCCCAGCCGCTTTGTTGGTCGGTTTTTTTGCCGGTGTTGGGTTTGCCGGGTTTGCCGCGGACGGACATGCGGAAGGGGACGCCGGGGGCGGGCCATTCTTTGCGGATGACGTTTTCGAGGTAGCGCAGGTAGCTGTCGGTGAGTTTGGCGGCGCGATTGGCGAACATGACGAAGTGGGGCACGGGGAGCGTGGAGTCTTCGGCGCTGTTGACTTGGGTGGCGTAGAGGAGTTTGAAGCTGAATTTGGAGTGGCCGAGCGGGCCGGGGCTGTTTTCGATGGCCTGATGGAGGAGGCGGTTGAGTGAGCCGGTGCCGATGCGGTTGCGGGAGCCTTTGCGGATGCCTTCGATGGATTCGAAGAGCTTGCCGATGAATTGTTTTTCGCGGGCGGAGATGGCGATCAAGGGGGCGTAGTGGAGGAAGAAGAACTCGCGGCGCATGCTTTCCTCAAGCTCTTCCAGGCGGTCCTTCTTTTTGGCGCTGGGGTGGTAGAGGTCGAACTTGTTCATGACGAGGAGGCAGGGTTTGCGCTCCTGGAGGATGAGCTGGGCGATTTTGCGGTCCTGCATTTTGGCGCCGTCGGCGCAGTCGACGACGAGGAGGCAGAGGTCGGCGCGTTTGATGCTTTGGAGGGCCTGCTGGACGCTGTAGATTTCGACGGGGGTGTCGACTTTGGCGCGGCGGCGAATGCCGGCGGTGTCGATGAGCTGGTAGTCGCGGCCGTCAAAGGTGGCGTGGATGTCGAGGGAGTCGCGGGTGGTGCCGGCGACTTCGCTGACGATGGCGCGCTCCTGGCCAAGGATGGCGTTAACGAGGGAGGATTTGCCGGCGTTGGGGCGGCCGACGATGGCGATTTTGAGGGGGCGGACGTATTTGCCGGTTTTGGTTTCGGCGGCCTGGCTTTCGGCTTCGGCTTCGAGGTTGAGGCGGTCGCTGATGGTTTTGACGAGGAAGTCGATGCCGATGCCGTGGACGGCGCTGACTTCGGCCTGCTCGGTGAAGCCGAGTTTGCGGAATTCGCCGGCGCCGAGTCGGCGGCTGGGGGAGTCGGCTTTATTGCAGACGAGGATGACGGGTTTGCTGGTTTTGCGGAGGATGCGGGCGAGTTCGGCATCGATGGTGGTGATGCCTTCGGCGACGTCGACGACGAAGAGGAGGAGGTCGGCGACTTCGAGGGCGATGGCGGCTTCGGTTTGGACCTGGGCGGTGAGGACGTCGTCGGTGTTGGCGCCGATGCCGCCGGTGTCCATGATTTCGAAGATGGCGGGTCCGCGTCGGCATTCGGCGGTGATGCGGTCGCGGGTGACGCCGGCCATGTCATGGACGATGGAGATGTTTTTGCCGGCGAGGCGATTGAAGAGGGCGGATTTCCCGACGTTGGGACGTCCGACGATGGCGACGGTTTTAGGCATTCTGGTGAAGGGAGCGGGGTTTAGCCGGATCTATTGATGAAACTCTACTGCGACTTGCTACAAGCCCACATTTGCGGTGTTGGGTTTGTTTTGAAAAGCATCGAGCATTTACCAATGCACTCAGCCTTTCAAAACTGCACCCGCCTAGCCAATGCAGGCTTTCGCGGCGTCTCGCTACGCGTTTCATGAATAGATCAGGCTCGACGGATTGACAGGATTGTTTTTGAAGGAATCGGCTTTATGGCCTGGATTATTTATGAGCCTGGGGTGGCGGGGTCGGTTTGGGTGACTTGACGGATGCCGGCGGCGAGGTTGAGGAAGCCGGAGATGGCGGTGAAGGTGCCGGCGAAGACGGTGATGACGACGAGGTAGGGGATGTCGAGCATGAGCCAGAGGACGGCGGCGAACTGGGCGAAGGTGGCGACTTTGCCGGTCCAGTGGGGCTGGATGTGGCATTTGCCGATGAGGTGATTGATGAGGAAGGCGCCGCCGATGCTGGCGAGGTCGCGAAAGATGACGAGGATGGGGAACCAGAGGGGGAAGTGCTGGCGCCAGCCGGTGAAGCTGAGGGTGATGATGGCGGAGAGGAGCAGCAGTTTGTCTGCGAGGGGGTCGAGGATGGCGCCGAGGCGGCTTTTTTGATTGAAATGGCGTGCGACATAGCCGTCGATGGCGTCGCTGATGGCGGCGATGGCGAAGATGGCGATGGTGGTCCAGCGGAGGGTTTCATTGGCGTGGCCGTGGGACACGCTGTCCCCGTAGTAGATGGCCACGGCGATGAAGACGGGGATCAACAGGATGCGGAAGAGGGTGATCTGGGTGGCGTAGGTCACGGTGAGGCGGGCGGGGGAGTGTCGCTCAGGATGGGGGGGATTGCAAACTGGGGGATTGGGGGTGTGGGGGGCCGCACTTTTACAAGTGCGGCTACGAAGGGGTGTGGGGGGATTGGGGGTGGAGGATGAACAAATTGGTGATTGGACACACAAAGAGGGGTGATGACGACGTTAAGCAATCGAACCGAGACTGTGACGATGAATTCTGAACGCGAATGGGAACAGTGTTATGCGGAGTTGGCTCCGAGGCTGGTGCTGTATGCGCGGCAGTTGACGCCCTGCATGGCGGATGCTGAGGATGTGGTGCAGAATGCTTTTGTGCGGTGGTGGAGGCGGTGTCCGACGGGTGACCGGGAGCATGTGCCGCTTTTGTTTGCGGCGGTGCGGACGATTGCGCTGGATTTGCGGCGGGGGACGATGAGGCGGAATCGGCGTGAGGGGGAGAGTTATCTGGCGGAGGAGGCGCGGGAGCCGGGGTATTTTGATTCGACGGCGGAGCAGAAGGATCTGGCGCGGCTGGTGGCGGCGTCGATGGAGGGGCTGCCGGAGGAACAGCGAGAGGTGGTGACGATGCATTTGTGGGGTGGGTTGACGTTTGCGGAGATCGCGGAGGCGATGGGGGCGTCGATCAACACGGTGGCGGCGCGCTACCGGTATGCTTTGAAGGCGCTGCAGCGGAAGCTGGAGCCGATGAAGGAGGCGCTGATGGAGCCTCTAACGACCCCAACGCTGGCCTCGATGGCGAGGCCTGAACGACTTTATCAATCCCAGTCATGAGCGAAAATTTTGATCACATGGAAATGCTGTTGCGTCGGTTGAAGCCGCAGATGCCGAATCCTGAGCTGCGGGAGCGGATCGGGGCGGATTTGAAACTGGATGAGGCGTGGCTGCCGAGGCAAGTGAGGCGTGCGCCGCGTTGGCTGGTGGCGACGGGGTGGGCGGGACTGGGAGCGGCGGCGGCGGTGGTGGCTTTGGCGTTTTTGACGGGTGGAGCGGTTGAGCGTGGCGATGCGGGTGGGCCGGGTGTTGCGCAGTCGGTGGAGGTGGGTCGGGTGCAAGGCCAGGGGGTGGTGCAGCCGGTGCGGGTGTGGTCGGTGGAGCGTCGGGCGTGGATCGATCCGACAGATGGGGCGGAGATCATGGTGGAGATTCCGAAGGCGGATGGGGGTCAGGTGGTGTTGCCGGTGAATTTTCAGTGATGACGTGAGGTGCGACGATGAAGCGGGCGCTGCTCATTTTGATCTGCTTGGCGGTGGGAGGAGCGGGTGCGGAAGGGCAGGTGGCGAGGCGTCGGCAATTGCTGCCTGCGGCGCCGATGGCTGAGGGGAGTCGGATTGAGACGGGGGTGTTTTTGGGGGTGATGAGTTTGCGGGTGCCGGAGGAGGTGAGGGCGCAGTTGTCGCTGCCGGCGGGGTTTGGGTTGGTGGTGGAGGCGATTTTGCCGGGGAGTCCGGCGGAGAAGGCGGGATTGCTGAGGCACGATGTGTTGCTGGCGTTCGGCGATCAGGAGTTGGTGAATCCAGAGCAGTTGCTGGCGCTGGTGCGGAGGCGGCACAAGGGGGATGAGGTGGTGTTGAAGGTGATGAGTCAGGCGGCTCTGAAGGAGGTGCGGGTGGTTTTGGATGAGGGACCGGTGGAAACGGTGGTGAATCCGGTGGCTGTGGCGACGGGTGGGCGGGCGATGGTGCCTGCTGAAGTGCTGGAGGAGGAAGCGGCGGCGGATTCAGGAGCGCGCGGGAGGGCGGTGAGGCGGGACGACAGTGGGGAGTATGTCTTGAACCATGAGGAGGCGACGATGATTTTTTCGGCGACACCGAAGGAAGGTGAGGGGGGCTCGTGGCCGGTGGGGACAGAGGAGGAGCGGCGAATGGTTCCGGAGCGCTTTCAGGAAAAGATGAGGGGATTGCTGGAGGTGCTGGAAAAGGGGCACCATGCCGAAGCGAAGGTGAGCGGCTGAGGGGTTGGAATTCCCCTTTACTGCCGTGTCATCCCGTCTAACGCTGAGGGGACCATGGCAATTCAACGAGCACTTTTATCCGTTTCCGACAAGTCCGGCCTTCTCGATTTCGCGAGAGGACTGGAAGCCAGGGGGGTGGAGATTCTTTCGACGGGCGGGACAGCGAAGCATTTGGCCGACAACGGGGTGAAGGTGAAGGATGTGAGTGATTACACGGGCTTTCCGGAGCTGTTTGACGGGCGGGTGAAGACGCTGCATCCGAAGGTGCACGGGGGGCTTTTGCAGCGGCGGGATGACGACCAGGACAAGAGGGATGCGAGCAAGCATGAGATTCCGGTGATCGATCTGGTGGTGGTGAATTTGTATCCCTTCGAGCAAACGGTGGCGAAGAAGGATGTGACGTTGGAGCAGGCGATCGAGAACATTGACATTGGTGGGCCATCGATGCTGCGGTCGGCGGCGAAGAATCACAAGTGGGTGACGGTGGTTTGTGATCCGGCGGACTATCCGGTGGTGCTGGGGGAACTGGACGAGCATGAGGGGGACACGTCTTTGGCGACGCGGGAGCGTTTGGCGTGCAAGGTGTTCCTGAGGACGTCGAGCTATGATGCGGCGATTGGCAACTTTTTGAATCATCAGCAGGTGACTCACAAGACGTTCAGCGTGAGCCTGCCGCTTTACAGTGAGTTGCGGTATGGGGACAACCCGCATCAGAATGCGTCCCTTTACGGGAATTTTGGGGACTGCTACACGAAGTTGCACGGGAAGGAGCTGTCCTACACCAACGTGCTGGACATCCATGCGGCGGCGGGTTTGATTCATGAGTTCCGGCGGCCGACCTTGGCGATTTTGAAGCACACGAATCCGTGCGGCGTGGGTTGTGCGGATGAGGATTTGCGGGAGGCGTGGCAGAAGGCGTTTGAGACGGACAAGCAGGCGCCGTTTGGCGGGGTGATTGTGATCAACCGGTCGATGCCGTTGTCTTTGGCTCGGGTGATTTCGGAGATTTTCACGGATGTGATCATCGCGCCGGACTTTGATGCGGATGCGCGGGCGCATTTGCAGAAGAAGAAGAATTTGAGGTTGATTCAGATGCTGCCGGAGGCGTTTGAGGCGCTGAGTGATCCGGTGATTCGGTCGGCACCGGGCGGGCTGATGGTGATGGATTCGGATCCGCGGGCGTTGGGCTTGGAAGATTTGGAGACGAAGGTGAAGACGAAGCGTCCGCCGACGCGGGAGGAGCTGGAGGCGATGCGGTTTGCGTGGCGGGTGGTGAAGCATGTGAAGTCGAACGCGATTGTGTTCGCATCGCATGACCGGACGCTGGGGATTGGTGCGGGTCAGATGTCGCGGGTGGATTCGTGCCGGATTGCGGTGTGGAAGGCGGCGGAGGCGGGGCTTTCGCTGAAGGGATCGGTGGTGGCGAGTGATGCGATGTTCCCGTTTGCGGATGGATTGATTGCCTGCGCGGAAGCGGGGGCGACGGCGGCGATTCAGCCCGGGGGATCGATGAGGGATGAGGAGGTGATCGCGGCGGCGGACGAGCGTGAGTTGGCGATGGTGTTTACCGGGAGCCGGCACTTTTTGCATTGATACCGTTGTGAGTACTTCTTTGAAATTAGGGGTGAACGTGGATCACGTGGCGACGCTGCGGCAGGCGCGGTATCGGACGATGCCGGAGGCGCACAATGTGGAGCCGAGTGTGCTGGAGGCGGCGCGCACGGCTTTGAGGGCGGGGGCGCATTCGATTACGATCCACCTGCGGGCGGATCGGCGGCACATTCAGGATGCGGATGTGTGGGAGTTGCGCAAGGAGCCGGGGTTGTTGATGAATTTGGAGATGGGGAACACGCCGGAGATCGTGGCGATCGCTTTGGAGGTGAAGCCGGCGTTTGTTTGTCTGGTGCCGGAGCATCGCGAGGAGGTGACGACGGAGGGCGGGCTGGATGTGGCGGGGCTGCGGGTATCACTGGAGCCGACGGTGCGGGCTTTGGAGGCGAATGGGACACGGGTGAGTTTGTTCATTGATCCGGAAGCGGAGCAGGTGCGGGCTTCGGCGGAGATCGGGGCGAGCATGGTGGAGTTGCACACGGGGACGTTTGCGAATGAGACGGGTGAGAAGCGGAAGGAAGAGGCGCGGCGTCTGGCTGAGGCGGCGGTGTTGGCGCATGGGTTGGGCTTGCAAGTGAATGCGGGGCACGGGCTGACGGTGGCGAATTTGAAGGATCTGGCAGGGGTGCCGCATTTGGCGGAGTTGAACATCGGGCATCATTTGGTGAGTCGGGCGGTGACGGTGGGGTTGGAAGCGGCGGTGAAGGAGATGCTGGCGGCGATGTCGAACTGTCTGAGCGCTGCTTGAGCTATGGCCATCACCGGGATCGGGATCGACTTGGTGGAGGTGGAGCGGATTCGTTTGCTGCTGGGCCGGCATGGGGAGCGGTTTAAGGCGAGGACGTTTACGGAGGAGGAGATTCGGTATTGTGATGGGTGCGCGGATCCGGCGATGCATTACGCGGCGCGGTTTGCGGCGAAAGAGGCGGGGGCGAAGGCCTTGGGAACGGGCTTTGCGGAGGGGGTATCGTGGATGGATATTGAGGTGATGCGGAATGCGGCGGGGAGGCCAGAGCTGCGGTTGCACGGGGGGGCGGAAGCGTTGGCGGCGCTGCAGGGAGTGGTGCGATTCCATGTTTCGCTGACACACACGAAGGAGCAGGCGATGGCGCAGGTGGTGCTGGAGAGTGGGGTTTGATTTTGCTTCGTCAAGGAAGCGGCAGAGGCGGGAGCTACTGGGACTCGTCGTCGAGATGGAAGTGGTGGAGGAGGCGATGGAAGATGGGAGAGAGGAGGAGGGCGACGGCGGTGAGGAAGACGACGCCGCTGAAGAGGGCGTAGAGGGAGGCGAAGAGTTTGGCGGCGTCGGAGCGCATGGGGTCGATGGGGCCCATGCCGGTGAGGATCATGGAGGCATTGAGGAGGGAGTCGATCCAAGGGAGGCCCGCGAAGTGATGATAACCGAGGACGCCGATGCCGAGGGCGATGGCAATGACAGCGACTGCGATGGAGAACGAGGCCAGCATTCGGCCAACGAAGTGGCGAATGGGGAGGAGTTTATCGGTGCGGTGTTCGAACATACCAGAGGTTAGAGCAGTTTAAGAAAAACTGTAGCCGCACCTTTGGGGCGGCGGAGGCGGATCTGGGTCGTCGTCAGCTTGGGACGTATGTTCTCATATGCCCCAGCGCTGCCAACGGCCCATCTCCACCTCCGGCGCTCCCAAATCAACGGCAACCTCTTTTCTTAAATGCTCTAGGAGACGGTTGTTCGGGGTCAAGGTAGACCGGATTCCGGATCATTGGGTGATGGATACCTTGCCGCTGAGAATCGGGGAGGTGGTTTTGGTTTCGCCGACTCCGGGGATTTGTGGGAGCAGAAAGTAGCCTTTGGCTTTTGAGGTGCCAGACGAGGGGCGGACGATGAGGCCTTGGTATTTCACCGTGCGAATGAAGGCGGGGGTGTTGTCGACGAGGGTGAATGCTCCGCCGATGACCCCTGTGTTTTTATTGATTGAGAGGGTGACCTTGGCGGGATTCGAGCCACTGGCGAAGGTTGGGAGGGTCACTGTGTTCGTGCTATTGTAGGTGAAGGTGAGGTCTGGATTGGTTTGTGAGGGATTTGGCCCTGCCTCCATGAAGTCGAGTGAGGCGGGACCTGGGGCGGGTAGACCGAGGATGATGAATCGGGTTTTTGATGGAGCGAGGTATTTGCCGGTGGCGGTGAGGTTGACGGGGCCGAAGGTGGTTTTGTAGGTTCGAGTGTTGGTGGTGGGTTTCAGCCAGGTTAACGACCCGGTGATGGAGTTGTCGGTGATGAGCCCGGGAGTGCTTTCGACGAGGCTTAAAAAGCCGCTGATGGAACCGAGATTCGAATACAAAGGGGAGTGGATGGCGATTTCGCCATTGGGCCCGATGAAGCTCGATGTCGTGATGGAGGATCCATCCGAGGCTTTGCCAGCAATCGTGAGGGAACCGGTGGTGCTGACCGTCAAAGCGGCATAACCACTGCCTTGCGGAACGGTGATGACACCCTGGTCGATGCTGTCAGTTAGATCCATGCCAAAGGAGTAGTAGCCGGCACGGGTGGTTGCGGGATTTGCTGTGCTTGAGGTTAAGCGCCAACCGTTGACTTGCGCGGTGCCATGGGTGCCGGTGAGGAGGTTGGTATTGGGATCGAGAGTCAGTGAGAGCAATTGTCCGCCGATGGTGACGGTGACTTGGGGTGGAGTTTCATTCAGGTAGCCAACGGGTGCTGAAAGGGTGGTGGAACCTCGGGTGATCTTTGCGGTGTAGGTGGCTCGGGAGGTGGTGGTGAGGGTGAGGCGGGCACCGAGGTTGGCATTTGCCGTGGCATTGCGCGCAATGAGTCCGGTGAAGGTTCCGACCAAGTTTTGAGGCAGTGGAGTGATGACGAGGGGAGCAGAGAGCGTGGCGCTGGTGCCGGCGCTGTTTGAGGCCCGGACTCGGAGGGTGAAGGAACCGCTGACGGTGGGGCGGCCGGAGATGACGCCGGTGGAAGGGTTCAGTTTGAGGCCAGAGGGCAACCCGGTGGCTGAGTAGGTTCGGGGAAAATTGATGGCGCTAAAGGAATGGGTGAACAGGGAGCCGACTCGGATGCTGGCGAGTGTGGCAGGGTTCATGACGGGGATCTGGCGCGTGGCAAAGACGGTGATGACGAAAGATTTGGCGGCGATGATGCCCGTTGAGTCGGTGAGTTGTGCGATGAAGGAGGCAACGCTTGGGGTGGTGGGGGTGCCGGTGAGAGTGCCGTCGGGGTTGAGGGAAAGGCCGACGGGAAGGGAGCCGCTGAAGAGGGACCACTGGTAGGGAGCGGTGCCGCCAGTGGCGAGGAGTGGCTGGTTGTAGGCGAGCGATCTGACGGCGCCGGGGAGGGGTGTCGGGGTGAGGATGGAGATGGGGGATGGGTTGATGGTGATGGCCAGAGGTTTGGTGGCGGAGAGGCCTCCGGAGTCGTTGATTTGAAGGGTGAAGTTATAGGTGCCCGGGGCGGAGGGGAGACCGCTGAGCGATCCAGCGGAGTTTAGGGTCACGCCGGGCGGCAAGTTGCCACTGGCGAGGCTCCAGGTGAAAGGAGGGGTTCCGCCTGAGGCGGTGAGGGATTGAGAGAGGGGGGTGCCGGTCAAGGTATCGGGGAGGGTGGAGGGAGTGGTGATGGTGGGTCGCGTGGCGGCGATGATGACGGTGAAGGTTTTGGAACGCGTGAAGTTGCGAGCGTCGGTGACTTGGGCTGTGAAGGTAAAAGAGCCTGTCGCGCTGGGGGTTCCGGTGAGTTGGCCAGCACCGGTGAGTGAGACGGAGGGAGGGAGAGTGCCGCCAGCGGGTGTCCAGGCCAAGGGGGAGAAGCCATCGGTTGCCTCAAGGGAGTTGGAGTAGAGTTCACCGACGACGCCACCGGAAAGGGGGGAAGGGGAAGTGATGGCGAGGGTGGAGACAACATTTTGATTCACGGCCCCCGGGGTGGGGGTGGCACCTGTCCAGTTGGTGGCGGTGTTGCCGATGACGAAGGCGTTGGAGCGCTGGAGCGAATGACCGGTGCCGTCTGGCGAAGTTGGCCAGGGCGCGAGGTCGCGATACTCGACCTTATCCACGTTGGCGAAAAAGGGTGTTGAGCCGACGGTGATGAGATTGGCGAACTCGACGGACATGGTCGCGTTGCTAAGTCTCGTGGAATACGGGCCGTAGATGGCGGGTGAGCCGGCACTGAGGCCGTAGGTGCTGCGGAAGAGGTTGAGGGAATCGGTATCGACTGTGGGGTCAAAGCTGACCAGCAAGACGAAGCCGCGGGGCGGGATGGAGGCGCCGCTTGGCATGAGGTATTCGACGTCGCCCTTCAAACGCCAGCCGGAGAGGTCGACGGGAGTGTTGGTGATGTTGTAGAGTTCGATGAATTCGGAGACGGTATCGTCGAGGGCGTTGCGAGCTGGCGGGCGATACATGACTTCGTTGATGGTGACCGGGCCGAGGCGGGGGGAATTATTGGGGAGGCCTGAACCGGAGCGGAAGGCGGCTGTGGAAGGGGCATTGTCCTGACCGAAGGAGGGGCTGGTCAGTCGCCAGAATTCGGCGCCGCCGGAGCTGTTGCTAAGGCCTGAGGCGTTGACGCGGCCGATTGAAGTGTTGGCGGTGGCAGGGCCGAAGCGGACGAGAGCGCCGAAGCCGGTGATGTTGCCGCTGCTATTGACGGCGCTGAGGAAGACTTCATCGCCGCGGCCGAGCAGGCTGAATGGAATGAGGCCGGACTGCATCTGTTGTTCATAGATGACGAGGAAGCCGCCGGGGGGTATGATGGTGTCGGCGGGGATTTGATACTTTTTGCGAACGTAGAGGTCATCACTGAGCCACCAGCCGCCGACGTTGACGGGAGTGGTGCCGGTGTTGGAGAGTTCGATGGCGTCTTCGAGGGGTGGGGCGGCGCTGGCGAGGACCTCGTTGATGACGATGGAGTTGTTGAGGTAGTTGGGGTTTTCGGGTGAGGCGCACTGAGGCATGGAGACGATGGTGGAGGCGCCGTCGGGGAGTCGGCCCTGAGAGACATCGAGGGCCTGGGTGCCGAAGGTGATGCGATCGATGGTGGTGGTGCCATTGCTTTGAGTGAGGACGATGCTGTCGCCGAGGGCTCTGAGTTGAAATTTCATGCGGACACCACCGGTGAGGGAGTCGTCGGCCCAGAAGCGTTGGTGGCCGTTTCCTGCGATGAAGGAGAGTGGAGGGAGTTGATTGAGCTTGGGGGTTGTGGCGTTGTCGCTGAGCCAGAGGCCGGCGAGAGAGACGGGGTTGGCGTCGGTGTTGTAGATTTCGAACCAGTCGACCCCGTAGGCTGGGTTGGCCATGTATTCATTGATTTTGAGTTTGGTGGGGGAGGCGAGCGCTTGGGGGATGTTGATGGCGCCGATGGAGGGAGTGTTGGCCTGGAAAGAACCGGAGCCGTTGGGAGAGCGACCGATGGAGAGGTCGGGCGCTTGAGGGCCGAAGTTGACGCTGTCGATCTGGGTGGAGCCGTTGAAGAGGAGGACGCGGTCGCCATCGGAGCTCAGGCCGAAGCCGGTATGGAGGCCTGGAGAGGTGAAGGCGCTGTCTGCGTAGATGACGAGGTAGCCGCCGGCGTCGATGATGGTGGTGCTGGGGATGGTGAATTTGCCGGGGAGGAGGGGGTCGTCGGTGATGGAGTAGCCGCTGATGTCGATGCTGGTTGAGCCGGTATTGAAGAGTTCGATGACATCGGGGAAATCGGTCGCGTTGGAGTGGGCGTTGCGGTTGAAGGCGAGGACTTCATTGATGACGATGGAGGCCTGAGCGACCGAGGTGAGCGCGCAAAGAGAGCAGAGAGCGAAGAGGAAGCGGAGCATGGGGCGGCTATTTTTTGACATCGGTGGCGGCAGGGAGTTCGACACCGCGGCGCAGAACGCGTTCAAGGCCGACGCCGATGGCTTTTTCGAGTGCGTAAGAGGCTTCGAGGTAGGCGGAGAGCGCGGAGTAGCGATTCAGTTCCATTTGCTGGGAGAGATCCTGGAACTCCTGTTCGATGCGTTTGGCTTTGAGGAGGTCTTCGATGTCAGCGGTGGCGAGTTGGGAGTCGGCGAGGGATTTTTTCAGGTCGGCATTGAGTTTGGAGATGTCCTGCTTGCAGTTTTCGAGTTGGGAATCCGCGGAGACGAGGCGGGTGATGGCCTGGCTGATCTCATAGGCGATGAGGCTGCGCTGGAGTTGGATTTGCTGTTCGATGGAGAGGGTGGCGGCGAGGGGCACCTCGCGCTGTTTGTTGATGCCGAGCCAATTGAAGATGGGGATGGAGATACCGACCCGGGCGAACCATTCCTCATTTTGGCCGGTGCGGCGGAAGCTGTTTTGCTGGGAGTAGCCGAGATCGATGAAGGTGGTGAAGGGGATGCTGGCGGCTTTGGCTTGGGCGAGTTGGGCTTGGGCGATGGAGAGACGGGCCTGGGCGTTCAACATGTCGCTGCGATAGAGAGTGGCGATGTTGCTGAGGTAGGCGACGTCGAGTTGGGCGGGCTGGCTAATGAAGGTGGGGGAGAGGGAGGTCTTTATGCGGGTGGGATCGGACAGGCCACAGTAGGCGGCGAGTTCCTGGCGGAGGTTGGCGATCTCACCTTCGAGTGACCGGATATCGGTTAGGGTGCCGTAGACTTTTGCGCGAGCGGAAGCGAGATCGAGTCCGATTTTTGGAGACTGCTGAGTTTGGAGCCAGTCGCGGTAGGATTCGCAGTTTTTTTTGCGAAGGGTTTGGGTGGCGAGTCGGGCGTTGAGGATGGCGAGGTCCTGGAAATTGGAGCGGACGGTGCGGACGACGATGTCTTCTTCGGCGAAGTAGTCGGCCTCGGCGAGGGAGACTTCGGCGGCGGCGCGGAGGATGCGGGCTTTGCGTTCCCAGGGGTGGGGGACTTTGAAGCGGACGAGGGCGCCCCAGGCGTTGTCACGACCGGTGGTGTCCGGGTGTTCGATGACGCGGCGGTTGGTGGCGACGAGTCTGCGGTTGCTGGATTCGCTCGAGGATTGGGGGCTGGTGGAGCCGAGTTCGGTCCGACTGCCGGAGGAGGAGGTGGAGGAGTCGCGGGTTTCGTAGATGCGCTCTTCGATAACGTCCTGGGTGGCGCCGGGGGTGACGCGCCGTTCGATCATGCGCATGCGGCTGGTGGAGGTGGAGCCGCGCTCACTTTCGAGGGTGGTGCCGTTGAGGGTGGTTTCGGTGGAGAAGGTGTTGAAGGTGTCGGTGGAGTTGGTGAGGGAGGTGTCGAATTCGGTGAAGGGTTCGCCGACACGGTTGTCGTTGTCGTAGGCGTAGCTGACTCGCAATTCGGGTTCTTCGAGATTGCGAACGGCTCTTTGCTGGGCGGTGGCAACTTTGACCGCGCCACGCAGTTTTTCGAGTTGAGGAAGATTGGCGATGGCCAGGAGAGTCAGCTCGCGCTCCGTAATGGGTCCCTGATTTGGGACCATTTCCAAGAGGGTTTGGACTGATGGGATTGAACGTGGCGATGGCTGAGGATCTGCCGCAGACGCATAGGTTGGGCCATGCAGCAACACCAGGAGGATGAGATGGGTGAGCCGCATCGGGGGGGATTAAAGATTCTCAGGTTTGGGGGCCTTGATGACCAGGCTTACGATCTCGCCGGGTCTAAGGTTGAGATCGGGTGGCAGCAAAACTTCCACTGGCAGTCCAACCTCTGGAGTGGCTGTGGGATGCAAGGAGGGATTTGTGATGAGTTCAAACTGTGAGCCGACGTGCACTACGGTAGAGGTGCTCTTTTGCCGGGACCGTCCGTGGCTTCGGACTTCGACTTCCATGCCGATGGCAGGTTCAACGGGCAGGGGTTGGCGGAGATAGCCAATGATGTTTCCGGGTTGCAATGCGGTGATGGTGACGAGCGGCTCGTTAGCGGCGATGCTTTCGCCCTCGGAGTGCAAGACGCTCGTGACGATGCCGTCGATTGGGGAGCGGAGAGTGATGAGGCGCTGACTTTGTTCCGCATCGCTCAAACGAGTTTCGAGGTTGTTGATGGCAAGTTTCAAGGAATCATCCGGTTTCGCGTTGAAGGTGGGTTGCAGGTCGCGGAGGACCTGCAGTCGTGAGCCGAGTGCCTCGACGAGTGATTTGCGTTCCTGCACTTCGGCGTCTGCTGATGCCTTGGCGAGTTCGGCTTCCTGCAGGAAACGAGGGGATTGGGTGGCTTCTTTGACGAGACCTTTGGAGACTTCCAAGTCCATGTTGGCCCGGCGTTGATTGGCTTCGGATTGGACGAGTGCTATTTTTTCGCTCATCCAGTCGAGATGCAAACGCTCGTAGTCGAGCATCATGCGGCCTTGCGAATCGTTGACGGATGTCTCGTTGGCTTTCAATCGAAGCAGTGATAGATCACTTTGGATCAGGTCGAGGGAAGCTCGGGTATCGGTAGGGCTTAATTCTGCGATGGGGTCACCCGCTTTCACCAGGGCCAATCGGCGGATGGTGAGGCGTTGGATGGTGGCGGCGCTGGTGCTGTTGACGCTGACTCGATGAGCTGACACTTCGCCCAAAAGCATTGAGGGTGACACGGCGTCATGCCAAAGCATGGATGCGATGAAGGCCGTCATTGCAAACATGAGGATCGGGAGCATGCGGGTGCGCATGTCCTGGAGTCGAAGTTTGAAAGGTATGGGAACAGGGTTCTTCATATCTCAGATTGATTCTCAGCGGCGATGACAAAGACGTGTTCGACGCCAGCCAGGGCGCGAAGTTCGGCGGCCATTTCTTCCATCAGAGCGGGGTTGCGCATGAGGATGCGGTAAGAGAGTTCCATGCTGCTTCCGACGGTTTGTTGGTTGGCGCTATGAACCTTGCGAGCATGGCGATTGAGCAAGGAGAGCATTTCGGGTAACTCGCCTGACGGGCGTGACCAATTGACATTCAAGATGACGTCGTAGTTTTGGCGGGTGCCAAATTCGGTAATCCAAAGGTAGAGGAAGATAGCCGCCATCAGGGTGCAACCGATGACAGCGGTGGTGTAGCGTTGAGTGCCGCAGGCCATGCCGAGGACGATCCCGGAGAGGAGGTAGGTGGTGTCCAGGGTATCTCGCAAGACGTTTCGGAACCGGACAATGGCGAGGACAGCCATAAGACCGAAGGCTGTTACGAGGTTGTTCGACAGAACCATCAGAACGAGAGCGACGATCACTGGAAGCACGACGAGTGACTTCACGAACGAGCGAGAATAGGAGAGGCCATTGTGAGTCCAGACGTACAGCCAGGCGACAACGTGTCCGCACAAAAAGGAGAGGAGCAGGGACAGGGCTACCAGGCGGTAGTCCATGGGCTGTGGAGTGATGTCACCCTGAAAAAAATGCTCAACCATAGGGAAGCTCTACCTTTGGTTGGCGGAAGTGTTGCTCACCGTACAACTCGACACCTCCAGTGTATTTCGCGGCGCCACATTGCATGATATTGAAGACATGGATCATGTCGCGAAACCATTGAGGGTAGCGAGAGGTGAACTTCAATTCGAGGACAACGTTGTCATTGAAGACGACGACGGGTTTTTGCATTCTGGTGTGCAGAGAGAGGTCGAAGCAAGGTTCGACCAGCACCTGACGGTCCATGGTGACGCGCACGCTGTTGTCAAGGCGGCTGACCCATGCCTCACGGCGGTAGGCCACGTGGGCACGAGGCGTTGCGGCGTTGTTTTGAATGAGGGGCAGGATGACTGAGTAGTCGGCTTGATCCTTGGGGCGAATGCAGGACGAGTTTCCTGCGAGGGCCGAGGGAAGGGCATCGCGGGTCAGCATGCAGCGTTGCTTTCGAACAACGTCGTTGTACTTGCGCTTGAGTTCAAGGAATACAGGCGCGTCTGCGTTGTCATCGTAATAGCGCGCACGAAGTTTGTAACGATTGCGGTCCCCGTTGAGGGTGGCGTGATAGGTATTGAGGGAAGGGGAATCCAAGTAGATGCTGTGAATGGGATAGGAGCGGTCTTCCTGGGCGTGGGCGTCGAGTACCAGATTGGGCGAGATGAAGTCCCGAATGGGTTGGCTGAGTGACTCGGGGATGATGAATTTCAGCTCAAAGCGTTGCGCTTGGATGGGGTGGTGAGCTGCCATGAGTGAAGGTTCGGATAACTTTTCGAAAGGGTTTGAGGAATCCCAGTATTTATCAATGAATCTGGGGTTTTCGTCACGTGCTTTTTTGCAGTTCGGCAATTGTTAGGGGTCTTTCTCGGGTGCGATCGACTTGTGTTGGCAGGCGATGCGAATCATATTATGTGGCATGCGGGTTCTATTTGTTCTTGGTTTAGTGACGGCTTTGGGAGTCTGGGCACAAGAGGTGACTGGGGACTGGAGGGCGCGGTTAGTGGAGGTGGCGATAGAACAGACGAAGGAGGTGGTGCGCTATGATCCGGCGTATGTTCGGATTCCGTATCCGGGTGGGGACGTGCCTGCGGGGACGGGGGTGTGCACGGATGTGGTGATTCGGGCGTATCGGAGAGCGTTTCAGTGCGATTTGCAGAAGGCGGTGCATGAGGACATGAAGGCACATTTTTCGAAGTATCCTCAAAACTGGGGCTTGAGTCGGCCTGATCCGAACATTGATCATCGTCGGGTGCCGAACTTGCAGACGTTTTTGAAGCGTCGGGGGGCGTCGTTGCCGGTGACGAAGGTGGCGGGGGATTACCTGCCGGGGGATCTGATTACCTGCACGGTGGCGGGGAGATTGCCGCACATCGCGATTGTGGTGCCTGCGCCGGATGGGGGTAAGGTGCCTTGGATTGTCCACAATATAGGCCAGGGGCCGAAGCGAGCCTGAATGATTCATGAGCCTTCTACTGCAAACGCTGGAAAGCCCATGTCTGCGGCGTTGAGCTTGTTTTGAAAGGCATCGAGCATTTATCAATGCACTCAGCCTTTCAAAGCCTGCGCTCGCCTTGCAGCCACGGGCTTTCCAGCGTTTTCGCAACGAAGTTCATGAATCATCCAGGCTACAGAATCGGCTTTTTGAGTTCCCGCTGACTGGGCACTATCGGTTTTCGGGGGAGTGAGATTGGAGGCAGGAAAGGGGCGGTTGGGAGGGCGGGATTTTTTAGCGAATCGTGATATTTAAGATGAATTTAGCACTTGCTATTTACGTGGTATTTCATAATTATTATAATACTTTGGGGTTTTGGGAGTCGAATCTCTCAACGCACCCTTGTTTGTGCCATGCTACCGCTTGTTCAACAGCTTCTGAAAGATGCCGGCATTGGGGAAAACCCTGATGTGGTGGCGGCTATTGATGAGGCGTGTTACAACCAGACGTCGTTTGTCGATTCGGTTTTGGATTGTGAGGGGGTGAGGGAGCGGGATTTTTTGGTGGCGCTGGCGCATGCGTTGAGTTTGCCCTGGTGGGAGTTGGATCCGGCGAGGCCGGTGGATGGGACGGTGAGGCGGCAATTGCCAGCGGAGTTGGCGTTGCGGTATCGGCTGCTGCCATTGGGTTTGGAGACGCCGCCGGAGGGAGTGGATGAGGGGATGACGCTGCTGCATGTGGCGACTTGTGATCCACTGAATTTGGTGTCGCGACAGCATGTGGCGGCGAGCGTGAATCATGCGATTGTGTGGCATGTGGGACTTCGGACGCAGATCGTGGAGGGGTTGCAGAAGCTGTATGGATTGGGGGCGGACACGTTTGAGAAGATTCTGAGGGGGCGAGCGGACTGGGCGAATGATGAGTTGCGGGAGGAGGTGACGGTGCTGGATGACGAGGAGGATGAAGAAGCGAGCGTGGTGCGGTTTGTGAACCAGATCATTCGACGCGGGCTGGAGCAGCGGGCGACGGATATTCATGTGGAGCCGCAGCAGGATCGGCTGAGGATTCGGTATCGGATTGACGGGCGTCTGGAGGAGTTGGCGGTGCCGGAGAACATCAAGTCGCTGCAGTCTTCGGTGATTGCACGATTGAAGATCATGGCGCGATTGGACATTGCGGAGCGGCGGTTGCCGCAGGATGGCCGGATCAATTTGGAGATGGATGGGTTGGCGATCGATGTGCGGGTGGCGACGATTCCTTCGGTTGAAGGGGAGAGCATCAGTTTGCGGCTTTTGGGTCAGCAGAAGGTGAGTTTGGACTCGCTGGGGATGATGGACACGATTCGGCCGGTGGTGGAGGAACTATTGAAGCTGCCGAATGGGATCATTCTCATTACGGGGCCGACCGGGAGCGGGAAGTCGACATCGTTGTATGCGTTTTTGACGGAGTTGAACAGCACGCATCGTCGGATCGTGACGATTGAGGATCCGGTGGAGTACAAGATGCCGGGGATTGTGCAGATTGCGGTGAAGCCGGAGATTGGGTTGACGTTTGCGACGGGGTTGCGGAGCATTTTGCGGGGGGATCCGAACGTGGTGATGGTGGGGGAAATGCGGGATTTGGAGACGACGGAGATTGCGATTCGCGCGGCGCTGACGGGGCACCTGGTGTTCAGCACGCTGCACACGAATGATGCGATTGGGGGGATATCGCGGTTGGTGGACATGGGAGTGGAGCCGTTTTTGGTGGCGAATGCGGTGCGGGCGTTTTTTGCGCAGCGGTTGGTGAGGAAGCTGTGCCCGGTGTGCAAGGCACCGGCGGAGTTGGACGATGCTTATTTGAAGTCGGTGGGTTTTCCGATGAAGCTGGGAGGGACGCCGATGCGGGCGGTGGGTTGTGAGGCGTGCCGGGACAGTGGGTATCAGGGTCGACTGGCGATTTATGAAGTGTGTTTGGTGACGGGTGCGCTGCAGCATTTGATCAACTCGAGATCGCATCCGGTGGAGATGTATCGGCAGGCGTTGAAGGATGGGTATTTGCCGATGAGGGAGTATGGCTTTCAGAAGGTGCTAGCCGGGGAGACGACGCTGGAAGAGGTGCTGGCGGTGACGGCGACGGATCGGTCGACGCATGAGATGGAGACGATGGTGCCGCGTGGGGGGACGGGTGGGTTGTGATTTTTAAACTGCTTATCTGATGCCGACGTTTGCTTACACTGCTCAAGGGCCTGCTGGATTGATCCAGGGGGAGCTGAGTGCTGTGGACCGGTCTGAGGCGTTCGCGCTTTTGGGGAGGAAGCGGTTGCAGCCGGTGAAGCTGGTGCAGACGGAGGAGCGGGCGGCGCCGGTGAAGGCGAGTGTGAAGGGGAAGGTGGCGGGCAAGCCGAAGGCGGAGTTGCATGCGGATGTTTTGCAGTCGGGTGGGGCGCTGCATTTGAAGCTGCCCCAGGTGGTGTTGTTCACGGAGGAGTTGAGTGATTTGCTGGGAGCGGGAATTCAGTTGGAGCCGGCGTTGGCGACGATGGAGCGGCGGCGGGAGTTGAGCGGCATCAAGGTGCTGGCGGCGGCGCTGCGGGCGAAGATTCGGGATGGAATGGCGTTTTCGAAGGCGCTGGCTTCGACGAGTCCGAGTTTTGGGAATCTGTTTTGTGCCCTTGCCACGGCGGGTGAGGCGAGTGGCACCTTGAGCGCGATTTTGAAGCGGCAGGCGGAGTATTTGAGATCGTTGCAGGCGCTGCGCAGCAAGGTGCTGTTTGCGATGATTTATCCGGCGTTTTTGATCGCGGCTTCGCTTTCGGTGACGCTGTTGTTTGTGGTGTATTTGATTCCGAAGTTGACGGAGTTGCTGGATTCGACGGGGGGCAGTTTGCCGCTGGGGGCGCAGATCATATTGAAGTTCAGTGACTTTGCGAAGACGTGGTGGTGGCTGGCGGCGTTGGGATTGATTTGTGGGGGAATTTTGTTGCGGGCGTGGCTGGCGAGGCCGGATTCGGCGATTCCGTGGGCGAAATTTCAACTTAGGTTGCCGTTGTTTGGGGCGATTTTGAAGACGCGGTTTCAGGTGCAGTTTTTGGAGACGATGGCGAACCTGGTGGGGAATGGATTGCCGATGGTGAATGCGATGCAGTTGACGCATCAGGCGATTGAGAATCCGTATTACAAACAGGAGTTTGCGAAGGTGATTGAACTGGTGGCGGAGGGGATGGCGCTGAGTCGGGCGTTGGATCGAAGTGGTTTGTTTCCGCCGTTGATGCTGGACATGGTGAGTGTGGGGGAACAGACGGGGGATTTGTCCGGGGCGCTGCAGAAGGCGGGGGAGCGGTTTGACCGGGAGCTGAGCAAGAAGGTGGACAAGCTGACGGCGATGGCGCAGCCGCTGATTGTGGTGCTGATGGCGGGGATGGTGGGGATCATGGCCTACCTCATGATCACGAGCATTTTCCAAACGATCACGTCGATTCAAACGAAGTAAAAAAACCAAACGAAATGCATATGAACATCGCAAAGACACAGAAGAAGGCGCCGCGAGCGAGCGGCTTTACGTTAATTGAAATGGTGCTGGTGCTGGGCATCGTAGCGCTGCTGGTGGGGGCGGGTATTTTCTCGCTGATCGGTGTGTTGGACACGGGTAAGGAGAGTCGGGTGAAGGGGGACATCAACACGTTCACGGCGGCGCTTCGGGCGTATGAGACGTCGAACATGTTTCTGCCTTCGACGGAGCAGGGGCTGATGGCGCTGGTAGAGAAACCGAGTTCGCGCCCGCAGCCACAGAACTGGCGGCCGTTTATGAAGAAGGTGCAATTGGATCCCTGGGGGAACATGTATCACTACCGTCGTCCCGGGACGAAGGATAAGGGAGGGTTTGATCTATACTCAGCGGGTGCGGACGGGCAGCCGGATACGGCGGATGACATCGGGAACTGGGGGCTGTAATTGATGACGAGAACTGCGATCACATTGAACGCCGGTAGGGCGAGCCAGCGGCTCGCTCCACGGGCGTTCACGCTTTTGGAGGTGATCGTAGCGATGAGCATCGGGTTGATTGTGCTGGGGGTTTCGGTGTTGAGCATTTCTGGGGTGCAGGATGACAACCGATTGAGACGGGTGGCGACGGACATTGAGGGGACGGTGCGGGAGGCGTTGTTTGAAGCGCTGTCGAGTCAGCGGGCGGTGCGGTTGGCGTTGGATGGGGGATTGGGTGGCGAGGGGAGCGTGATGGTGCGGCGGTTTGGGGAGAAGAAGTTCCGCGAGGCGCGGCAGGGGGAGTTTTGGGAGTTCAGTCCGACAGGGATTTGTGAGCCGATCGAGGTGCGGGTGCAGCATGAGCTGGGAGAGGTTGAGTTGGCGTTTGATCCGCTGACTGGGATGGCGAAGCGGCGTGGGATCATTGTGAAAGGAGGGGGGCAATGAGGGTGTGTGTTGCCAATGCAGGTAAGAGGAAGGGCGGCTTTGTGCTGTTGGAGATTGTGATGGCGCTGGGTTTGTTTGCGTTGGTGGCGGTGGGGATGACGCAGGCCCTGGATCAGATCGCGCAGACGTCTAAGTTAGGTCGGCAGGAAGCGCAGTTGATTCGGGCGTTGGACTCGGCTTTGGCGCAGGTGGTGCATTTGCCGGAGTTCAAGAAATCGAGTTACACGTTTCCTGAGAGTGACGAGGGGATTGCGGCGAAGGCTTCAATCGAGCGGGTGGAGTTGTATACCCAAGAGAAGGCTTTGCTGGACAAGATGTATCGGGTTCAGGTGGAAGCCTGGATCAAGGACGGATCTGAGATTGTGCTGCAGCGCGGCATTGAAACCTATGTTTATTCACCCCAAAGCTCCCTTTGAACGACCGCTGACGGTGCGCTCTGGCGGCTTTACGCTGCTGGAGGTGCTGGTGGCGATGGCGTTGATCACGTTTGTGATCGGCGGGGTGTATGGCATCTCGGGTGCGGCGGTGGAGTTGGGGCGGAGCATGAGTGAGGCGCGGGTGGTGGAGACGCGGGTGACGAATTTTGTGTCGGTGTGGCGGGACTACTTTGAGAACCTGCCACCGGACATTCGTTTTTCGGCCGGGGTGGAGAAGACGTCGCACGGTGGTAGTGGGGCGTTGCTGATTGAGGGTGGGCCGATGCCGTTTGCGTGGCATCCGATGCTGCGGCAAGCAGAGGCGGTGGAGTTTCGGGTGGAGAAGGGGGAGGTGGGATACTCGCTGGTGGTGCGGCATTTGCAGAAGCCGGAGCGGGCGGTGAAGCCGGGAGACTATGAGGTGATCGCGGAGTTGCCTTTGCTTGAGGGCTTGGAGTCGATGACGTGGCAGTTTTACGAGCCGGTGGATGATGAGTGGTATGCGAACTGGGATCCGAAGAAGCGGCCTGAGGCGCCGTTGTTTTTGCGGTTGCAGTTTCAACTGGGAGAAGATCCGCGGCGGCATGAGCAGGTGTTTTGGGTGGCGAATGATTTGGCGCACCGGTTGGTTGACCAAGGAGGGGGGAGGCCATGAGGAACACGACTTTCCAGGGTGGAGGAAGGATGAACCGGGGCTCGGCTTTGGTGGCGGTGTTTTTCATGATCGCCATTCTTGGGATGGTGATGTATGCGGGGGCGAAGGCGCTGGATGCGGATGCGAAGCATTCGCGGCTGACGCGGGCGCGGGTGCTGGCGAAGCGGTATGCGCAGATGGGGATTGAGCTGGGCAAACATCCGCAGATGAAGGATGGGGATCCGTTGTTGTGGCATACGGCGCCGGATGGGGGCGGCTTTGAAGTGAAGCTGGTGAGTGAGGAGGCGCGGCTGAATGTGAACGTGCTGTTGCAGAGTGGTGATACGACGCTGTTGAAGCGGGTGTTTGTGCGCTGGGGACTGGATGCGCAGCAGGCGTCGATGATGATTGATGCGCTGAAGGATTGGGTGGATGCGGATGACAAGACGAGTCTGAATGGGGCGGAGAAGCGGGACTATGAGAAGGCGGGGTTTAAGGGGATGCCGTTCAATCGGCCGTTCAAGGAGTTGGATCAGATGATGCTTGTGTTTGGGATGGAAGAAGTGGATGCCCTCAGGCCGGACTGGCGGGAGTGGTTTACGATTTATGGGAATGGGAAGGTGGATGTGAATGATGCGCGGACGGAAATGATCGCGTTGATTGCGGATGTGCCGATTGAGCGCGTGGAACCGGTGACGAGGTTTCGGGCGGGGATTGACGGGATGCTTCGGACGATGGATGACCAGAAGCTGAATTCGGTGCCGCAGTTGGCGCAGATGCTGGGGATTTTTCAACCGCAGGTGGTGGCCCAACTCAATCAGTGGGTGCAGTTTCAAGGGCCGATTCGGCGGATTGAGAGCATCGGCAGCATCGGCGGGTTGAGCCGTAAGTTTGTGTTGATTACCCAAAACCAAAACGCGCTGTGGCGCGGCGAAATTCCTTCCCATGGCAAAGGCACGTAAAGCATTGTGTGAGATGATTGTTCCTGGCGCGAGTGGCTGGGAGCGCTGGCAGGCCCCTGAGGGGCAGGCGGGCAAGCTGGTGGACGCGGCGGAGGCGGACGTGGATGTGTCGTTTAGCAAAGGGCAGTTGAAGCGGGCGCTGGTGCTGCCGGTGTCGCATGTGTGGGTGATGCCTGCGTGGTTGAAGGGGGATGCGGCTTTGGTGAAGGACATGGCTTTGCTGCACCTGGAGAGGTTGGGGATTCGGGTGGATGAACCGGAGCGTGCGTTGCAGTTGGTGGAGGTGTCGGTGAAGGATGAGGCACGGTTGATGACGATGCTGGCGCTGAAGGATGAGCCTTCGCCTTTGAAGGTGAGTTCGGCCTTGCCTGACGAGATCATGGTGAGCGCGGCGAAGTTGCCGCTGGAGGCATCGAGCATTACGGTCTGGCGTGAGCTGGGGCGGTTGGTGATTGGAATCACGTCCGGTGACAAGCTGGTGTATGCGAGTCCGTTGACGGCGACGCGACTGGATGAACGGGCGATTGGGGAGTTGAACAATGTGTGTTTGCAATTGGGCTTTCAGCGGGTGCTGGGGCGGGTGGAGCAGTTGGTGGTGTGGCTGCCGGAGGGTGAGGGGGATTTGGATTTGATTGAGAGGACCACGGGGTTGCCGGTGAGCCGGCAAGCGGTTCCGGCGTGGGTGATGCCGGAGACGTGGGGGAATGCGCTGGAGCCGCTGGATTTGCATTTGGCGAAGCAGATTCAAGAGAAGCGAACCCGGCAGCGGGTGGGGCTTTTGAGTGCGGGGCTGGTTGTGGCGGCGGCGGCTGCGGTGATCATGGTGATGATTACTCTGGCGCTGCGGGAGCAGACGATGCTGAGGGAGAAGGTGGCGGAGATGAGTCCGCGCGCGGCGCGGGTGCTGGACCAGCAGAAGGCCTGGCAAGAGGCGGCGCCGGCGGTGGATCCGAGTCAGGGGCCGTTGCAGTTTTTGCTGGCGGTGCAGGAGCCGGCTTCATCGGGTGATGTGACTTTGATGGAACTGGAGTTTACGCCAAAGCGGGTGATGCTGAGGGGGCACACAGCGAACGCTTCGACGGCGTTGCAATTCACCCAGGAGATTCACCAGAGTGAGATGCTGCTTGCGTATGACTGGGGTGAGGCATCGCCACCGGAGTTGGGGGCTGATGAGAGTGCCACCTTTGAACTGAAGGGGGTGCGGCCATGAAGAAGAGTGAGAAGGTTTTGTTAGGTTTGTTTGCGGTGCTTTTCGTGCTGATTGTGGGCGGTGGCGGGTTGATGCTGGGGGTCAACAAGTGGCGTTCGATTTCGAGTGACAACGAGAAGCTGCGGGATCGGCTGGTGGACATGAACATGGCCATTACGCAGGGGGTGGATTGGCAGCGGAAGTCGGATTGGATCGAGGAGCATGTGCCGGCGATGGCGTCGAGGCAGGAGGCGTCTTCGCGGTTACTGGAGACGCTGCAAAAGCAGGCTGTGGAGATGGGGGTGACGCTTTCGAGCAAGGAGTTTGTGGATCAACGCCGGGCGATTGGAGAGGATGGGCAACCGGAGGAGGCGACGGGTTATTTTGATCAAGCGACGGTGCGGGTGACGCTGTTGGAAGTGGGTGAGGAGGCGCTGGTGAAGTGGTTGTATTCGATCAGTGAACCGAAGCAGTTTTTGGGAGTGACGCGGATGCAGATCACTCCAACGGGGCAGGGGAAACAGGTGAACTGCGAGGTGGAGTTGACGCAGTTTTATCGTGAGAAAACGGCTCCTAAACTGACACGCGCACCATGAGAACTTTCTTTTATATCGTGTTGATGGGCGGGCTTTTGAGCGCGGGGGTTTGGGCGGTTGACGCTGGGGCAAGCGGGGATGCAGCGGCTGAAGCGATTCGGTCGGCGGTGGTGCCTGATGACTCGAAGCCGACGGATGTGATGGCGGAGGCGAAGGCGGCGGCTTCACCGGTTCCGGTGCCGCCGTTGACGCACTATGCGGCTTTGTGGGAGAGATCGATGTTTACGACTCATGATTTGCCGATCCCTGAGGTGCCGCAGGGACCGGGGTTTGCGGATCAACTGGTGCTTGCAGGCACTTATGAGGTAGATGGCGCGGTGGTGGCGGTGATCTTGGATAAGATGACGGCGCAGGTGACTGAGGCGAGGATTGGGTCTGACAATGAGATGGGGATGCGGATCAAGTCGGTGGAGCCGGGGAGTGAGGGGGCGGTGAAGCGGGTGCAATTGCAGAAGGGGATGCAGAGCGGGTGGATTCAGGTGGCTGAGGCGGTGGTAGCGGGTCCGGTGATGGAAGCGGGTAGTGGGAGTCCTCTCGGGGGGCAGGGTCAACCAGCGGCGCCTGGTGCGGGCATGATGAATGATGGCGGGCGCGGGATGCCGACTCCGAATGATGCGGGGGCAGGAGGGGCGCCGCCTTCGATCGTGCAACCTTTGACGGTGCCGGGGAATGCGGGTGGGGGGGCGATGACGCCGAATCCGAGTTTGGATGATATTCCGCTGCCGCCACCGTGATCTTTAGGTTTTGGGACGAACACTGCCCTTAATCGAGTGCCATTCATGCCTGGCATCTTTGGTCCAATTCACTAGAACCTAACTAATTCCTCGGGCTTGTCGGAGTCCCACATGAGTTTGAAAAGGAGGCCGCTGTATCCTTGGTGGTGATACCATTGATAGAGATCTGCCGTGGGTGCCACCGTTGGGTCCGTTGCGATGTAGCGTGGCCCCGGGTATTCCATCAATCGAAACATTGTTCCAATCGGCACTTTTTCCGGATTGAATCTCGGGTGGGTGATTCGGCGAGGTATCGCCCGCACTTGCTCTTCCCAATGGCTCTTCTCATAGTCCAGGCAGTCGGTGAAGCGGGTGATGTTGTGAAACCGCATCGGTTTTCCGTCTACCGTGACCGGAAGAAATTCGCCATCGGGTTCGAGCAAATCCAACAGAACTTGGTCCTTCTCCGCCTGTTTTGTGAGAATGAAGTCTCCACCTCGAATGTCGATAAACAAACCGAAGGGGCGCTTTGGTTTGTAGCTCATTAGGGCCAGTGTGCGCCAGCAAGCCGCTAACGGAACGCCCCTGCGTCCCATCTCGTCGGTGTGGTCTTGCCAGTCCAAATACGTCGTCCCTCGGAGACGGTTTACATCAATCATGACTTGGTAAATCTTCATTTCCGGGACTAAATGCCTGGCATTTTACTACGCTGCTCGGTCCCCCTTTTGAATTTGGCGGATATTAGGGAATCTGTTTGAGTTAGGATAGTGTTTTCCGGTGTTGAGATTGGTGGTGTTAGGGCTTTGGGGTTGAGGGTGGGGTGGGGTTGATTTTGTCTGGGGGGTGTCTTTGGTTTCTTTTGGGCCGGTGGCTTGGACCCAGTCGAAGGCGCCGGGGGTTTTGCCGGCGACTTCGATGTATTCGCCTTTGAAGGCTTGATCGGCGCGGAGTTTCCAGGCTTCGATTTCGATTTCGTTGAGGGGGCGGTTGGATTCTTTGGCTTCGTTGCGCATGAGGAGGGTGCGGTCGGTGTTTTCCTCTTCGACCGTGCGTTTGACGTGGTCGCCCCATTTGCCAGCGGGGGTTTGGCGGAGGCTGAGGAGGCCGCGATGGTCTTCGCCGACGATGCGGTTGTTTTTGAGTTCCTGGATTTCGGCCATGCGGTTGCGCTGGCGTTCGACGGCCTCGCCGACAGTGCGGATTTCTTCTTTGTTGCCGGGTTCCTCGCCGCGGTATTGGTAGACGTCGAGGCGCATGGTGAGGTCGACCTTGAGCGGTTCGGGGGTGGTAAGGGGGATGGCTGGGAGGGTTTTGCAGCCGGTGAGGAGGAGGAGGGGGAGGAGGCGGAGCATGGGGATTGCGGAATGCGGATTTGGGATTGCGGATTGCAGGGAGTGGAGAGTGGAGAATGGTGTGGACGAGGACGAGGGTTAGGGGGTGGGTGGGGGGTCGACTTTCCAGCGGTGGTCTAGGACGTTGATTTCGAAGTTGCGGCTGCCGGTGGGGCCGATGATTTTGAGGTAGCCGGTGCCTTCGCGGCCGTTGATGCGGGCTTTGGCGTCGACGGTGTCGTATTCGAAGTCGCGGAGGGTTTCGAGGCCGAGGCGGGTGATTTGATCGGTGAGGGCGGCACCTTGTTTGGGGGGGAGTTTGTCGAGCATGTCGTTGAGGGCGGTGATGGAGAAGCGGCCGGAGGTGGCGTTGACGGCGGTGATATCGGCCTGGTAGAGTTCTTTGGAGTCGCCTTTGGCGATGAGGGTGCCGTTGATTTTGCCGTCGAGGAGGAAGTAGGCGGGGGTGAGTTTTTCGGTGATTTCGGTGGAGTGGATGTCGGTGGAGGCGAGCCAGCCGTCCCAGGTGTAGCTGTCGTTGAGGTAGACGTTGAAGCCGCCTTCAAGATAGCCTTCGTAGGCTTCGCCACCGAACTTGCCGTAGATGCCGTCGAGGTCGTAGGTGACGGAGAGGTGGGCTTTTTCCATGTGGAGTTGTTTCCAGCGGATTTGATCGACCCAGAAGGTTTCGGTGAGGTTGTTGTCGACGTCTTTGAGGGGCATGTTGAAGCGGACGTGGCCTTTCATGCCGATGAGTTCGAGTTTGAGTTTTTCGAAGGGGTAGTTGTCTGGCGGGATGTCGAAGGTGGCGTCGAACTGGCCGGTTTCGAGTTTGGTTTTGAAGCTGAAGGGGAAGGGCTGATGGAAGCCAGGGAGGGGGACGCCTTTGGGTGCGAGGACGAGTTTGCCGGCGTGAACTTCCAATTCATCGAGGGTCCAGGAAGCCTTTTTGGGATCGTCTTTGATGGCTTCGGAGGCGGCGGCAAGGGCGGGCGCGGGGTCGGTGGCGGCGATGGCCATTTTGGGGGCGTCGGCGTCGCTCTTGATATCGCCGGCGGCGTATTGGCGGTAGTAGTCGACATACCAGAAGAGGGGCTCGCCGACGTAGAGGGTGGGGTGGAGGATTTCGACTTTGGTGATGTGCTGGTTGAGGAGGCTGTCGAGGGTGAAGTGGACGAAGATGGTGTCGAGTCTGGCGACGGGGCGGAGGGAGCCGTAGGGGGCCGGGATGGTGAGGCTGGAGAGTTCGATGCGCTGGTCGTCGAAGTTTTCGACGAGGCCTTCGGGTTCGAGGGGGGTGTTGTGGGCGTCGAACTGGACGGCGAAGGTGAGCGGGGGGAGGCCGGGGGCGATTTTTTGCAGGGTGATTTGGAGGTCTTTGATGGCGACGAGGCCGGCGGACCATTTGGGTTTTTCGGATGGGGGCGGGGTTTGAGGAAGGGAGGGTTGAGAGGGGGTGGGAGAGGAGGAGGTGCCGGGGTCGAGGATGGAGGTGAGGGCTTCACCGACTTCGACCTGGCCTCCGGTGAGGGTGAGGCTTTCGAGGTGGCGCTGGGTGATGAGGTGGGGGAGTTTGGCTTTGATTTCGAAGCGGCCGATGCGGGCGACGGGGAGCGGGGTGGCACTGGAGCTGGTGGCGAGCAGGCGGGTTTCGTCGATGGTGAGGGTGTGGTTTGAGCTGGGGGTGCCGAGGGCGTCGATGGGGTCGGTGGTGAGTTGGAAGGAGGTTTCGGCTTCAAATTCGGCGCCCCATTTGCCGAAGAGTTTGACGGTGCCTTCGGTGACGGCGAGGTGGGCGAAGTGGAGTTTGGCGAGAACGGGATGAGGTGGTGAAGGCGTGGCGGGTGGGAGTGGGGGCGGGGGTGCTGGAGGGTTGTCCTGTTCGGCAGCGTAGGCGTCGAGATCGACGTGATAGCTGAGGCGGGGTTTGGAAATGTGGAGGCGGTCGATCTGGCCGGTGGTGAAGAGGATGTCGGGGCGGACGATGGCGTCGATGGAGGCGATGGTGGTGGGAGCGGCGGTGCGGGTGCCGGGGATTTGGGTTTCGACGTTGCGGAGGGTGAGGCGGGTGGGCTGGGAGGAGAGGGGCTGATTTTCTTCGAGTTGGAGATCGCTGGAGTGCAGTTCGAGCTCGCACTTGAGATGGAGGGGCAGGATGGGAGTGGGTTCGATTTGCAGGCGGGTGTTGGTGAGGGAGGCGAGGGAGAGGAGGAGTTTGATGGGGGCCGCGGGAGGAGGGGGCGTGTCCTGTGGGATGGGGGTGGGAGGGAACAGGGCGGACTCGAGAGCCGGGGTCCAGTGGATGTCGGCGTCAGAGGCGGATAGTTTTTCGAGGTGCCACTTTTGGGTGGAGTGATCGAGGCGGGCGGTGGTGGTGAGGGAGGGGAGGAGGATGTGGCCGGGTTTGGCGTTGAGGGGGCGGATGGCGAGGGAGTCGAGGGTGAGATGGTGGCGGCCGAGCTGGGTGATGGGTTGGCCGGGTTGCCAGAGGATGTCGTGGGCGTCGTAGGCCGCGTTGAGTTGGAGGGCGATGGGGGGAGCGGCGGGATGCGAGGGGAGACCGTCCGGGGCGTCGAGGGTGAGGTTAGGGACGGAAGCGCTTTCGATGACGACACCTTTGAACCAGGAGGGGAAGGGTTTGGAAGGTGTCGAGGAGGAGGTGGGTTGGGTGAGTTGGGTGAGGAGCGTGCCAAGGGCGGGCAGGAGTTTGAGATCGACCTGAGCGGGGGTGTTGAGGGAGTGGATGTGGAGGAGACCGGTTTCGGGGATGAAGGAGAGCGAGAGGGTGAGTTCGGGGAGGTCGAGCGTGGAGCCGTCCGGGGTGCGGAGATGGAGGTTTTGGAGATGGAAGGTGGCGTTTTTGAGTGATGGAGGTTGGGTGGGGGAGAGGTCGAGTTGGGTGAGGGAGTGGTCGAGGGTGAATTCGAGATGAGGGGTGGTGGCGTCACCTTCGAGTTGAAATTTGAAGTCGGTGAGATGGATGGATTCGAAGGCGAGACGCGGAAGGGTTGGCGAGGTGGGAGTGGTGGGGGGAGGGGTGGCGGGAGCGAAGGAGGAAAGGAGGCGGGGAAGGCTGGCGGCGGAGGTGGTGAGGTGCAGGCCGTCGAGGGAGATTTGGCCGAGGTTGGAGCGGTCGGTGAGGAGAGCCTGCCAGTTAGAGAGGGAGGCGGAACGGAGGGAGGCGAAGGGTTGTGGGGCATCCTTTTCGCGGAGGGCGAGGGAGGAGAGGCGGATTTCGTCACGGGTGATGTCGAGGTTGGCGAGTTGGGGATCGAACTGGGGCAGAGCGTGTTTGAGGGCCTGCTGGATGTAGGTGGTGCGGTGGTGCCAGAGGTACCAGGCGGCGAGGGACAGGAGAGCCGTGGAGACGAGGGCGAATCCGAGAAGGTTCAGGAGGAACCTTTTTCTGCGGATTCGGGGCTTTGGAGGAGGCGGGGGAAGGCCGGATGGGGGCGATGCTGAGGAGGCCGACGGCGCGGACATGGGGATGCTTACGCGAACATGGGCGGGGTTGCAATTTGTGACTTTTTGGGAAGTTGCCTATTGGTGGAGTTCAGGTTGAGATGTTCGGAGGTGGCGGCAGGTTGTGGGGAGAGATGATGGGTGGACTTTGCAGACGTGTGTTGATTTTGCTGATCCTGAGCGGGGTGGCGGGGGGAGTGCTGTATTTGAACTCGAAGGCGTTTGAGGCGAGATGGAAGGGGTATCTGGTGGGGCAGTTGGAGGAGCATGGGATTTATGTGGATTTTACGAAGCTGAGTTTTGGGTTGTCGGGCAACGTGGTGGCGCGTGAGTTGCGCTTCTACAATGACGCGGGGCATGAGGAGTTGCTGGCGTCGTTGGACCGGGTGAAGGTGACGTTTGACATGGGTCAACTGATCAAGGGGAATCCGAGGGTGGAGGGGTTTGAATTGGAAGAAGCGAATGTGGCCCTGCCGGTGGATCCTGAGCGGCCGGATTTGTCAGTGATTGAGTTGGGGAATTTCAATGCGCGGGTGTTCTTCAGGGAGCGGCGGCTTCAGGTGGTGCATGCGAGCGGGAAGGTGGCGGGGGTGGGAGTGGATGTTACGGTGGATTTGCAGATGGCGTCCTCGCCGAGCACTGATGAGGAGAAGCGGGCGGCGCAGAAGGAAGCGGAGCGGCGGTTGGAGTTGCTGAGGGAGTATCGGTCGCAGATCCAGTTGGCGTTGGATTGGCTGGGGCGGTTTGACTTCAAGAATGCGCCCTTGTTAACGGTGGACATGAGGGGGGCGACGAATGCGATGGAGGCGCTCGAGGTGAAGGTGGCGTTGGAGGCGCGGGAGTTTGAGTATCAGGGGTATCAGTGCCGGGAGCTGGCGGTGGAGGCGGGTTTGATCAACGGAGAGGTGGCAGTGAACCGGTTGACGCTGGTGGATGACCTGGGGCATTTGGATGCGCGGGGAACGTGGCGGCGGGGGGAAGAGGTGGTGGATTTTCGGGTGACATCGAATGCGGATTTGCGATCGGCGGCGGAGGTGCTGGCGGGGACGTCGGCGTTGAGGGAGGTGGTGTTTTATGATCAGGGACCGAGTTTGGCGCTGGAGGGAAAGTTTTATTTTGGGAAGACGGCGGCGGCGATGAAGCGACCGATGGATGTGCGGGGAGAGATTCACTGTCCTCGGTTTGCGAGTCGGGGGGAGGTGTTTGAGGGGTTGAGCGCGAACTTTGGAGTGAGTAACGAAGGGATTTATGTGCGCGATGGGATGCTGAGGCACGAGTCGGGTTCACTGGGGTTGCAGGTTTTGCTGCATGAGAAGGAGGGGATGAAGTATCGGGCGACGTTGCGCATGGATCCGTCCGTGTTTAAGCCGTTTGTGAAGTTGGAGCAGACGAGGGCGTTGATTGACCGGTTTCACTTTGAGAAGGATGCGAGCATCTATTTCAAGCTGGAGGGGGCCGGGCCGACACTGAAGTTTTCGGATTGTCGCAACCGGGGGCACGGAGAGATGAGGGGGATGTCGCATCAGGGGGTGGCGTTTGAGAAGGTGGATGCGGATGTGGAGTTTCAGGGGCCGGAGTTGATTTTTCGGAATGTGAAAGCGGAGCGTGTGGATGGGTTGGGGGAGGTGGAGGAAGCGGTGGTGCAACTGAAGGAGCGGTGGGTGCGGCTGAAGGGGGTGAGGTCGAAGTGTGATCCGGTGCCGATTTTGCGGAGTTTTGTGCCGAAGATCGCGGACGTGGTGGCGCGGTATCAATTGCCATCGGAGACCCTGGTGAATGTGGATGGGGTGTTTGGCTGGGGTGGAGTGGTGGCGTCGGATGCGAGGGTGGGATTTGCGGCGCTGGAGGGGTCGGGGGTTTATGCTTTGGGAGGGATTGACTACAAGATTGCGGCGCCGCAGGGGGAGTTGCTGTTTGTGCGGGATGAGTTGCGGTTTGACGTGAACGGGAAGCTTTTTGGAGGGGCGTTCAGCGCGAAGGGGGTGACGGATTTGTCGTCGGAGCGGGATGAGTTGGACGTGGTGGTGCGTGCGGATGCGTTTGAGTATGATTTGTTCGGTGAACGGATGCGGTTTACGAATGCGAATGCGAAGGTGTCGGGGCGAGGTCGTGAGATCACGTATGATGTGACGACGAATCGTGCGGGGGCTCCGGTGACGGTGAAAGGGCGGATGGCGACGGTGGATCCGATCAACAACTACGATGCAGTGGTGACGGTGGATCCGTTCCGGTGGGAGGTGTTTGGAGAGATGCTGGATTTTAACACCACGAAAGCGACGTTGAAGAGCCGGGCGGGGACGGTGGAGTTTGATGTGAAGGCGAAGCTTTTGATGGGAGACTTTGACGCGAAGGGGACTGTTACGACGAAAGGCAGCCAAATTTCGTATCAGGGGCACATGGGGGTCAATGCGGTCAGCTTCAAGCAGTTCTCAAAGGTGTACACGCCGAGCTATGAAACGGAGGGGGATCTAACGGGGCATTTTGATTTCGCGGGGGTGTTTGGAGACTGGAAAACGTTGAAGGGGGATGGGGTGGCGATCATTGTGAACGGGAACCTTTATGCGGTGCCGATTCTGGGGCCGTTGACGCCGTTGCTGGGTGGGTTTTTGCCGGCGCCGATCAAGGGGTTCAACGTGGCGAAGGAAGCGACGTGCACTTACCGAGTGGAGAATGGATTTCTTTACACGGACAACCTGGAGGCGTTGACGGCGGCGTTTCGCTTGGTGGCGAAGGGGAATGCGAATTTCATTGAGGACAAGGTGGCGTTCGATGCGCAGGCGCGGATTCGGGGATTGCCCGGGCTGGTGTTGCGGCCTGTGAGTGAGCTGCTGGAGTATCAGGCGCGGGGGACGATTGGAGATCCGGCGTGGAAGTCGAGGTTGTTGAACTTTGGTGGTGGGGCGGCGAATACGGAGGCACCGAAGACAACTGAGGAGCCGAAGGCGGCGGAGGAGGAGAAAAAGCGACTGCGGTTGCCGAGTTTGTTTCGGCCTGGAGGGAAGTGAGGGGAACTATTTTTCGGCGATGAAGACATCGACTTGCTGGCCGACGTAGAGGGGGGTGTCTTTGGGTTTGGGGAGGCGGTAGATGACCTGGAGGACGCGGGTGTCGACGCGTTCGGTGCTGGCGCCGGTAAGGGAGGCTTTGGGGACGACGAAGGGTTCGATGCGCTCGAACTCGAGCGGGTAGGGGGTGGCGGAGTCGCCCTTGAGGAAGGCGGTGGCAGCCTGGCCGGTGCGGATGCGCATGGCGTTTTGTTCGTCGACATCGACACGGACTTGGAGGGTATCGACATCGCCGAGGATGAGGGGGGCGGCTTTGTTTTGGCTGGAGGCGTATTCGCCGGCGCGGATGTTGACCTGGAGGACAGTGGCGTCTTTAGGGGAGCGGACGGTGAGGCGCTCGATGAGGAGTTGGGTTTGCTCGACATCGGCTTTGGCGGCTTCGAGTTGAGCGCGGGCGGCGAGGACTTCGGCTTCGGAGATGGCGAGGTCGTTGGTGCGGTTGGTGACGTCGTCCTGGCTGATGGCACGCTGATCGGTGACGGATTTGAGGCGATCGAGGGTGGCGCGGGCTTTGTTGAGCTGGGCGAGGGAGACGTCGAGATTGGCCTGGCTGACGGCGATGGCGGCGTTTTGTTTGCCGAGGGCAGCGCGGAGTTCGCGGTCGTCGATAACGAGGAGGACATCGTCTTTTTTGACTTTGTCCCAGACGCGGACTTTGACTTCGCTGATGATGCCGGGAGCGGGGACGCCGATGGCGACGTTTTCACTGAGCGCTTCGATGATGCCGGTGGCGGCGACGCCTCCTGAGTAGGGTTTGACGGGAGGGGTGACGGGGGGAGGCGGGATGGTGGCGTTGTCCTGGCCATGGATGGTCTGCATGACGGAGGTCATGACGATGACACCTGCGATGGCGAGGATGAAGGTGGCGTAGCGTACGAGGAGGGCGAGTTTCATCCGTGGGCGAGGTTTGCGATGTGGTCTGGGAGAGGGGAGGAGCCGTCGGCGTCGTGGACGTCGGTGACTTTGCCGTCGTCGAGGGAGGCGATGCGATTGGCGTGAGAGAAGATGCGGTTGTCGTGGGTGACGATGAGGACGGCGCGTTCGGGGCTGCGGGCGACCTGCTCGAAGATTTCCATGACAAGGAGGCCGTTTTTGGCATCGAGAGCGGCGGTGGGTTCGTCGCAGATGATGAGGCGGGGGTCGTGGACGAGGGCGCGAGCGATGGCGACGCGTTGCTGCTGGCCGCCGGAGAGTTGGGAGGGGCGTTTTTTGGCGTGTTCGCCGAGGCCGACCTGTTCGAGGAGGGCGCGGGCTTTTTTTTCGGCGAGGCGCGTGGAGCAGCCCTGGATCAGGAGGGGGACGGAGGCGTTTTCGATGCAGTTGAGGGTGGGGATGAGATTGAACTGCTGGAAGATGAAGCCGATGGTGTGGGCGCGAAAGCGGGTGATGGCGGCCTTGGACATTTTGCGGAGGTCGTTGCCGAAGACTTCGAGTTGTCCATCGTCGGCGGCGAGGGTGCCGGCGATGATGCTGATGAGGGTGGTTTTGCCGCAACCGGAGGGACCGACGAGCATGGTGATATCGCCACAGCGGACGTCGAGGTCGACGCCTTTGAGGACGAGGAGCTTGGTGCCGCCGTCGCCAAAGCTGCGGGTGACGCCGCGGATGCAGGCGGCGAGAGGTTTTTGAGGTGGTGAGACGGGGTCTGACACAGAGGGAAGGATTTTAGCCGCGGAAGACCATGGCGGGTTCGAGGCGTGAGACGCGCCAGATGCCGATGAGGGCTGAGAGGCTGCAGATGAAGAGGATGACGCCGAGGACGGCGAAGGGGACGGACATGGGCATGTAGAAGGGGGGTTGTTTGTTTTCGAGGGCAGCGCGGGCGAAGAGGCCGGTGAGGAGCATGCCGATGCCGTAGCCGACGAAGCCGACGGTGAAGGCCTGGGTGGTGAGCATGGTGCAGAGGGTCCAGTTGGAGGTGCCCATGGCTTTGAGGGCGCCGAGGTGTTTCATGTTTTCCATGACAAAGCTGTAGAAGGTCTGGCAGGAGATGGCCATGCCGACGATGAAACCGACGACGACGGTGATGCCGAAGGAGATGGGGATGCCGGTGTTGCGAATGTACCACCAGACGGTGGTGGTGTTGAAGTCTTTGTCGGAAGAGCCGAAGCCCTGGTTGGTGAAGGCGCGGAGGCCGGTCTGGCGTTCGATGTCGGCGACGGCTTGTTCGACGCTGACGCCGGGACGTGGAGCGGCGATGACGGCGGAGAGCATTTTGCGCTGAGGTGGGGTGTATTGGAGGGCGCGCTCGTAGGTGGTCCAGACGTAGGGGCCGCCGGTGAAGGACATCATGGCGTCGGCGATGCCGACGACGCGGGCTTCCTGGTCGTTGAGTTCGAAGACATCGCCGAGTTCGACGGGGCGGCCTTTGTCGGAGGCGAGGCGTTTGCGGCCGAGGTCGTCGATGATGACGGCGTGGGGGAGGCGGAGGTCTTCGAGGCGGCCCTGGCCGGGTTGGAGTTTGGGCGGGGCGCCGGCGAGGGTGGTGGCGTCGATGCCGATGAGTTGGATGATTTTGAAGTTGCCGTTGGCGAGGCGGACGCGCTGGATGCCGGAGTAGATGGGGGAGGCCCAGGCGATGCTGTCGACGGAGCGGACGCGGGCGACGTCGGTGTCGAGGAGGGGATTGGTTTCGTTGACCTGCTCGACTTGTTTTTCGACGACCCAGATGGGGGCGGGGACGTTTTTGAGGGTGGCGGTGGTCCAGCTCATGAGGCCGCAGAAGACGGCGGCTTGTTGGGCCATGAGGAAGGTAGCGAAGACGAGACCAGCGATGAGCATGAGATACTTGCCGGTATCTCCGAAGAGCATTTTGAGAGCGAGGCGGAGCATCTTAGGAAAGGGACGAAGCTCGGAAATCAGTGACCGAGCAACGAGACACCCATACTACGCCGAGGGATAGGGCGTGGGTAGCGGGAATTTGGGACGCCGGGGGTGGTGGCGACTTTTGGCTAAGCAGCGAGAAGTGGGGTGCCGTAGGGGAGGTCGTCGGGGAGGGGGACGAATTCGCTGATGCGGGCCCAGAGGTTGGAGAAGTCTTTGTTGACGTCGCCGGAGAGGCAGTCGGTGATTTCGCCGCCGCATTCGGGGTATTTCATGACGACGTCTTTGAACGAGAAATCGGGATGGTAGAAGGCGTAAACGAGTTTGCGCATGTTTTCGATGCTGAGGCGGATGGTGGCGCCGTAGTCGGTGAATCGCTCTGGGGAGAGGTCGCCTGCGAGGAGGCCTTTGTGGACTTCTTCACCGGCCATGACGCCGGTTTTCAGGGCGAGGAGGACGCCGCTGCTGAAGACGGGGTCGAGGAAGCAGAGAGCGTCGCCGACGAGGAGAAGTCCGGGGGAGGCGCAATGGCGGGAGTGGCGGGAGTATTCGCTGGTGACGTGGTAGCCGCCGGTGGCGGTGCCAGCGCTGAGGTGGTCTTTGATCCATTCGTTTTCCTGGATCTCGCGATTGAAGATGGCTTCGGGGTCCTTGACGCCGTCGCGGGTGAGGTATTTGCCTTCGGCGACGACACCGACGCTGACCATGTCGTCGTGCTGGGGGATGTGCCAGAACCAGCCTTTGTTGGGAACGAAGGCGACGGTGGTGGCGCCCTCGTCCATGCCGGGTTCGCGTTTGGAGCCTTTGTAGTAGGTCCAGACGGCGATTTTGTTGAGGTAAGGGTCCTTCATGCGCCAGCCGTTGAGGTTGGAGGTGAGGGCCTCTTTGCCGGTGCAGTCGAGAGTGATGGGGGCGCGGTATTCGGAGGCGACGCCGTTGGCGTCTTTGACTCGGACGCCGGCGACGCGGCCGTTTTCGTGGATGAGGCCGGTGACGGTGGTTTCCTCGATGATTTGGGCGCCTTTTTCACGGGCGTTGTCGAGCATCATGAGGTCGAACTCGGAGCGGACGACCTGCCAGGTTTGGGCGATGGTGTCTTTGTCGTAGCGGGTGTGGAAATAGAAGGGCTGGGAGCGGCGGCCGTCGTTTTGGACGAAAGTGACGCTGTATTTTTTGACGAAGTTGGAGGTGCGCATTTTGGGCAGCATGCCGAGGCGCTCGAGGGCGTGGAAGGTGAAGGGGATGAGGGATTCGCCGATGTGGTAGCGGGGGAATTTTTCGCGTTCGATGATGAGGACGCGGTGGCCGTATTCGGCGAGGATGGTGGCGGCGCTGGTTCCGGCGGGACCGGCACCGATGATGAGGGCGTCGTAGTTCATGGGATCAAAAAGAGGGTTCTGCAAAAGGAATAACGTCTGTGGATGTGATGCTTGAAATCATAATTGAGTATATGAATGATGCTCAATGGGTATAAGTGAGGCCAGGGTCGAAGCGGGGTGGGTGGGGAAAGGCGGCTCGACAAAAGGTGGGAGAGGTGGTAGTGGGTTGGGTTCCGCTGGGGGCTAGCAGTCTTGGCGGAGAGTGCACACGAGAATGTCCCAACCTACCAAGAAGAAAAAGGTCAGCCGCAAGGAGATCATCCATCTGAGTTCTGCGGAACAGTGGCAATTGACGAAGGAGACGGTGGTCAAGCTGGGCCGCTACATGAAGCCGTTCAAGTGGCGGTTTGCGCTGGGGGTGGTGCTGGGGATTTTCAGCGGGCTGTTCAATGCGGTGATGCTGCTGGCGTTCAACCTGATTTTTTCGATCGTGCTGAAGGGGGAGACGAAGATTTTTGGGCAGGGATTTGATGTGCCGCTTTTGGGCAGGGTGAGTTTGGCGCAGTGGTTTCCGCTGAAGGATGACGGGGAGTTGGGTATGGGGGGGCTGATTCTGGCGTGTTCATTGATCCCGCTGCTGATCTTTTGCCGGGGGATGTTCACGTATTTTGGGAACTACTGCATGCTGTGGGTGGGGAATAAGGTGTTGTACAAGCTGCGGAGTGATGTGTTCACGAGTTTGCTGAAGCAGTCGTTGGGCTTTTTCAATCAGTCGAAGACCGGGGATCTGATTCAGACGGTGTTTAACCAGTCGCGGGTGGCGCAGACGAATGCGGTGAGTTTGGCGCAGATCATTGTGCAGAGGCCGGTGGCGATCCTGGCGATTTTGGCGGTGCTGCTCATGAAGGATTGGTTCTTCACGTTGATGAGTTTGGTGGTGTTTCCGCTGTGCATTTTTCCGGTGATCGCGATTGGCAAGCGGGTGCGGAAGGCGGGGGCGAACGAGGAGCATGAGGCGGGAGCGCTGATGTCGGTGATGCACGAAAGTTTTGTGGGCATCCGGGTGGTGAAGAGTCATGCGCGGGAGGCGTATGAGGTGAAGCGGTTCAATCGGGCGAACAAGTCGATGCTGGACAATGTGATGCGGTGGAGCAAGGCGTCTGAGGTGGTGGGGCCGATTGTGGAGACGGTGGCGTCTTTGGGGATCGCTGCGGGGTTGGTTTATGCGGCGAAGACGGGCACGATGGGGGCGGAGGATTTCTTTTTGATTGTGATCGCGCTGACGCAGATTTATCCGCCGGCGAAGGACTTGAGTAAGATTCAGATATTGCTGCAGAAGGCGATTGTGGCGACGAGCACGGTGTTCGATGTGCTGGAGCGTGAGCCTGATGTGAAGGATGCGCCGGATGCGGTGGTGTTGAAGGATGCGAAGGGGGCGGTGACGTTTAAGGACGTGACGTTCCACTACAGTGATCCGAAGGGGAACCGGTTGGATCGGGCGGCGGTGACAGGGGTGAATTTGGATTTGGAGCCGGGTAAGTTTTACGCGCTGGTGGGGCCGAGTGGGGCGGGGAAGAGCACGTTGTTTTCTTTGCTGCTGCGGTTTTACGATCCTGATAGCGGGTCGATTTCGGTGGATGGGGTGGACATCAAGCAGATCACGCAGGGGTCATTGAGGGATCATATTGGCGTGGTGAGTCAGGACACGTTTTTGTTTCATGACACGATTTTGGAGAACATTCGTTATGGGCGGCTGGATGCGACGGATGATGAGGTGATGGAAGCGGCGAAGAAGGCGCATGTGCATGACTTTGTGATGGGGATCAAAGGTCAGTATGGAGCGGTGGTGGGTGACAGCGGGTGCAACCTGTCAGGCGGGCAGAAGCAGCGGGTTTCGATTGCGCGAGCGATTTTGCGGAACGCGCCGATTTTGCTGCTGGATGAAGCGACGTCCGCGCTGGATACGGAGTCGGAGAAGATCATTCAGGAGGCGATTGAGCTTTTGTCAGAGGGTAAGACGGTGATCGCGATTGCGCATCGGTTGTCGACGATTTTGGAGGCGGATCAGATTGTGGTGATGCAGCATGGGAAGGTGGAGGGGATTGGTCCTCACCATGAGTTGTTGCGTGCGAGCGAGCTTTATCAGCGGCTGTATCATTTGCAGTACAAGGAGACGGCGGAGCGGATGGCGGCGATGGCGGTTTGAGGGTGATAACGAAGTTGTTTTGACAGCGAAAGGACGAGTATGAGCATGCGACACTGGATGGGATTGATTTGGATCTTGGCGATGGGTGAGGCGGGATTGCAGGGGCAGTATGCGGTGACGCTGGCGGCGGGTCGGCCGGGGGTGAGCGGGAGTGTGGATGGGGATTTGGCGGTAGCGCGATTCAATCAGCCGCGAGGTGTGGCGGTGCATTCGGCATCGGGGCAGGTTTATGTGGTGGACGGGTCGAACGCGGTGAGGCGATACACGCCGCTGGTGGGGGTGGCGACGTTTGCGGGGAGTTTGACGACGGCGGGGGCGGTGGATGAGACGGGAGTGTTGGCGAGGTTCAACAAGCCGGAGGGGATTGCAGTGGATGACGGGGGGACGGTGTATGTGGCGGACACTCAGAATCACACGATCCGGCGGATCACATCGGCGGGGGTAGTGACGACGATTGCGGGGACGGCGGGTGTGGCGGGGTCGTTTGATGGGATCGGGGTGAGTGCGGAATTCAATTTGCCGAGGGCGATTGCGATCGGGCCTGGAGGGGTGCTTTATGTGGCTGATAGTGGGAATCACACGATCCGGAAGATCACGTTTTCGGGAGTGGTGGCGACGGTGACGACGCTGGCGGGACAGCCGGGGTTGCCTGGGAACAAGAACGGGACGGGAGTGGGGACGGCGAGCGCACCGCAGTTTCGGAATCCGCAGGGATTGGCAGTGGATGCGACGGGGAATGTGTTTGTGGCTGACACGGGCAATCATGCGATTCGGCGGGTGACGCCTTCGGGTGTGACGACGGTGTTTGCGGGGTCGGTGACGACATCGGGATCGGTGGATGGGACAGGGGCGACGGCGCGTTTTTCACAACCGGTGGGGATTGCGATTGATGATGAGGGGGTGCTGCATGTGGGGGACACGGGGAGTTCGGCTTTGAGGCGAATCACGACAGCGGCGAAGGTGACGACGCCGGCGGGACTGCTGGGTTCGGCGGGGGCGGCGAATGGGGTGGGGACGGCAGCGCGATTTAGCAGTCCGCGTGGGGTGACGGTGGATGCGGCGGGGAGCATCTTTATTGCTGACAGTGGCAATCAGACGCTGCGGAGGGCGTATGTGCCGGGGCGGTTGCCGACGATCACGGCGCAGCCGGTTGGGGTGACGGTCGCGGCGGGGCAGAAGGTGGTATTTCAAGTGAAGGCGACAGGGCCGGCGCCGATCATTTATCGATGGCAGCGGAACGGGGTGGATTTGGAAGATGAAGTGGGAAGTCGTTTGACGCTGGATGCGGTGACGGAAGCGGATCAGGGGTCTTATCAGGTGATCGTGGAAAATCCGTGGGGGCTGGTGGCGAGTCAGGCAGTGCCGTTGGTGGTGACGGGGCAGGCGAGTTGGCTTTGGGCGGTGCGGATGGGTGGGGCGGACGAGGATGCGGCGCTGGATTTGGTGGTGCAGCCGGCGGTGGGGACGAGTGCGGAGAGTTTGTTGGTGGGTGGGCGGAACAAGGGGCATGTGTTGCAGCGGCATGCCGTGGCAAGGGGCGCTTTGCTTTCGAGTGCAGTGCTTGATAGGAAAGGGGATGGGGTGAATGCGGTGGCGAGGGATGCGAGCGGGAATGTGTATGCGGGCGGGGATTCGGTGCTGGTGAACAATGGGAAGCCGGGGCTGTTGGTGAAGCGGTCGGCGATTGGGGCGACATTGTGGAGTCGACTGCTGGCGACGGAGCGAGGGGGGAACTTTTCACCGGCGAGCAATGCGGATGTGCAGGGGGTGGCGGTGGATAGTCAGGGGGCGGCGGTGGTGACCGGATTTTTTCAGGGGTCGGGGAAGTTTGGGAATGCGGTGCTGGGGCGTGCGGCATCGACGGTGAATCATGCGTTTGTGGCGAAGTATGCGGCGAATGGGGATGTGGTGTGGGCGCGGGATTTGTTCAGTCTGCACGATCCTGCGAACAATCTATTTGAGGGCGAGAGTGTGGGCTGGGGGGTGATGACGGATGCGGCGGATGCGGTTTATGTGGTGGGGATGATGGGGCCGAACGCGCGGTTTCAAAAAGGGGTGGATGCCACGGAGGCGGAGGACTTTGAGGCGTTTGCGAATGTGAGATCGACGACGCCGTTTGTGGCGAAGTATGCGGAAGACGGGACGTTGGTGTGGGTTCGGATGGCGCCGTATTCGGGGCATTTTTTCGGGTTGAGGCAGGGGTTGGACGGGCATGTGTGGGTGACAGGATTTGATGGGGATCGGGTGGATGCGTCCCAGCAGACGGCGGTGCTGGAGAAGGTGTCGATGGCGGATGGGAGTCTGGCGCAGGCGTTGCGGGTGCCGGGTGGCAAGGGGGCGTCGGTGGACATCAGTGCGACGCAGGGGATTGCATGGCTGGTGCTGGATCCGGCGGGGAAGCTGGACTATGGAGGGAGGCAATTTGGGGTGCCGGGGTATCGTTGTTTGAGTGTGGATGCGGTGACGTTAGGGGCGCGCTGGGATTTACCGGTGCTGGGGGCGTTGAGTTTGGCGCCGTTGGCACTGAGTGAACAGGCGGACATTCGATTTGGAGCCGGGGGGCTGTTGTATGCGGCGCTCACGTTTGAGACGCCGAGCGATCCGAAGGCGCAGGTGGAGTTTCCCGGGCGGGTGAAGTTTGGATTGAGCAACCGGAGGACGGATGGGTTCATTGCGGCGATTGGTGAGTTGCCGCGGATTGCGACGGCTCCGGCGAACCGGATGGCGGTGTTGAATGCGGCGACGAGTTTGACGGTGGTGCCTGGGGGCTTTTTGACGCCGAGAATTCAGTGGCTGCGCAATGGGGCGGTGATGGCTGGACAGACGGGGACGACTTTGAGTTTTGCGAATGCGCAATTGGCGAATGCGGGGGCGTATTCGGTGCGGTTGAGCAACGGGATCGATACGGTGACGAGCCCGGTGGCGCAGTTGGGGGTGGTGGATGTGGCGGGTCCGGGCGTGGTGCCGGGGCCGATCAATGGGCAGGTGAGTTTGAGTGTGGCGACGGCGGGGAATGGGTTGACGTATCAGTGGCGGAAGGAAGGCGGGATGCTGCCGAGTGGGCGTTTTTCAGGGGACAAGACGAAGGTGCTGACGCTGCGTGGTTTGGAGAGGCCCGGGGATGACGGGGACTATGTTTGCACGGTGACGGGGCCTGGTGGGAATGTGCTGGTGACGGATCCCCGGGTATTGAGTGTGAAGATTCCGCCGGTGATGAATCCGCTGGTGCTGGCGAACGGGATTGTGAGTCAGGCGAGGTCTGATGCGGCGACGGCGATGAATGATCCGGCGGGGTTTGTGATCACGGGGCTGCCACCGGGGATGACTTTTGATCCGGTGACAGGGTTGATTTCGGGTCGACCGAAGGGGCCGGGGGTGTTTCAGGTGCAGGTGACGGCGAGCAATGTGGCGGGGAGGAGCGCGCCGGTGAGCACTTCTTTTTCGGTGGCTGCGTTGCCGACCGGGGTGGTGGGGAGTTTTGCGGGTTTGATTGAGCCGAACCTGGCAATCAATCAGTCGCTCGGGGGGAGGGTGGAAATGATCACCAGTTCGACGGGGGCCTTTTCGGGAAGGGTCACTTTGCCGAGCGGGGGCGAATCGATCACAGGGGTGTTGGATGTGGCGCTGAATGGGGAAGCCAAGGTAGTGGTTCCGGTGGGGGCGATGACGCTGGAGTTGACGCTTTTGCCAGGGCCGCAAACGTTTTCAGGAACGTTGGGGGAAACGCCGGGGTCGAGCACGGTCGTGAGCGGATGGCGGAATGTCTGGACGGCGGCCAATCCGGCGACGGTTTATGAAGGACGGTGGAACATGGGGTTGGAGATCCCGTCAACGGCGGTTGGGGATGCCGCGATTCCGCAAGGGGACGGGTTTGCCTCGTTGGTCGTGTCAGCTGCGACTGGTAGGGCGACCGTGACTGGAAGATTGGGGGAAGGGTCGTTGTTGACTTCGATTGGTTTTGTCAACCAGGCGGGGGAAGTGATGGTTCAGCAGTTTGCGGACGGGGGCGTGAGCTCGATACAGGGGCGGGTGCCTTTGGCGGTGCCGGGGACGTTTGGGGGGATGCGGTGGTTGAAGGGGGTGCAGGCTGCGCCGGTGAGGACGTATGCGGCGGGATTTGGGCCGCTGGTTTTGAATGGTCAGGTGGGCAAGCATGTGGTGCCGACAGCGGGACAGATTTTGCTGGGGCTGCCGAATGCGTCGGGCAATGCGAGGTTGTCTTTGACTGGTGGTGGATTGACGATGCCTTTGGGGCCGGTGTTTCGAATCACGACGACGCATGCGGTGGTGCTGCCGGTTCCGAATGCGAATGTGCTGACATGCACGGTGTTGCCTTTGACGGGACAGTATTCGGGCACCTTTGAGGTGAATGACGCTGATCCGATGATGCCGCTGGAGAGGGTGACGAGGCAGGGGAGTTTCAACGGGATGGTGGTTCCTGGCGCTGGAGGGGCGATTGGGATGGGGGCTTTTCTTTTGCCGAAGTTGGAGATGACGATTGCCACGGCGCCGATTTTGTCGGGGCAGGCGACCCTGGAGGCGGCGGGGCCTTGACGGGGGCTGACGTTTTTGCGGAATAGTTCAGTGGATGACGGTGCTGGGGGGGTGGCCGTGGTAGGCGGTGAAGCTGCGGGAGAAGTGGGCGGGGCTTTTGTAGCCGAGTTCGTGGGCGACGGCTTTTACCTGGACGCGGGGCTGGCGAAGGAGGATGAGGGCCTGGGACATTTTCAGGCGGAGAAGGCACTGGTGCGGGGTCTCGTGGGTGAAGCGTTTGAAGAGGCGTGTGAGGTAGCTGGCGGTGACGTTGCAGGCGGCGGCGGCTTCTTCGATGCTGGTGAGGCTGGGGTAGTGGCGGAGGAGGTGGTCGCGGCAGCGGGTGAAGGTGGTGTGGGCGGCGTCGGGGTCGGTCTCGGTGGTTTGGAGTAGGGCGCAGAGGCTGAGGGCGTGCTCGGCGGCTTTGGAGGCGGCAAGGTCTGCGAGCGGGGTGCCGGTGAGGGCGTGGTCGATGATTTGCTCGAGGAGGGTGGCGATGCGGGTGGGGTCGCTGACGCGCCAGAGGGTGCCGGGTTTGAGTTGGAGTTGGGCGATGAGGCGTCGGGCGGCGGGGCCGTGGAAGTTGAAGAAGAATTTGACGAGTGGGGAGGCGGGGTCGCTCTCGATGTGATGGGGGACGGTGGCGTCGAAGAGGAAGACGCTGCCGACGGAGACGCTGTGGCGGGTGTCTTTGAGGACGACGGTGCCGCGACCGCGCCAGACGAATTCAAGGGCGAGGAAGGGGAAGCGATGGCGGTCGATGACGAAGTCGGGGGCGCACCATTCGCAGCCGCCGCCGACGAGGGTGAGGGTGTCGGGAGTGTGGCGTTGCTTCCAGTCGGGGTAGAAGAAGCGCCGGGTGCTGGTGACCTGGCGGGAGAAGTAGTCGGCGTCGGGGTGGGCGGGCACGTTGGATTGCGGATTGCGGATTTCGGATTGGGGATTGGGGATTGGGGATTGGGGATTTGAGACTGGCAGAAAGATGGGGGGCAGAAAGAAGTGGGTGTGATTGGTGAGACGTAGAGGGTTTGTGTGGGGTGAAAGGAACGTGGGGTTGGGTTTAGTTGTTGGGCGATTTTGCCTTCTGCTCAATTTGCTGCAATCGCATGGCCTCAGGGGTTCCCATTTGGTATTGGTCTTCGTGGTATTGGACACCGTCTTTTGGCCAAGAACAGCCACAGAGACGATCGACGTATGTGATTGAGCCGTCATCGTAGACGATCCATCCCCAGCCGGCCCATTCATCAAAGACGTCCATGAACTCTCGTAACGTTGTTTTTTGAAACTTCATCCAACCTGACGGGACCTCTCTGGAAGATGATTTCCGTAGTCTGACAGTGATGCCTTTCTGGGCGAGGCAGGCTTTCATCTTGTGGTAGGTTTCGTCCAGATTCTGGGCTGTCACCGTTCCTGCTTCGAACTCGAGTTCGGAAAGGGTCTGAATGGTCTTCTTGGCGGCTGCGGATAGTTCTCTGGGTTTTTCGGCGCATGCAGAGATGCCGAGTAGATATGCGATCAAGCACGTAGCGATAGCAAAGGGCATTCGAAGAGAACTCAAGGGACTTTGTGTTTTGTGTTGAGTGATCAAACTTGATGCTAAGGCTCAGGGCTTTTTGGGGCGATTGAGTGGCTTGTGGTCGGTTCTCATCGGTGACTTGGCTTACTCGATAGTGATGGCGGGGAGGAGTTGGGCTTGGGCGGATTCGGCTTGGGTGGGGGTGCGGGCGTGGATGCGGAGGAGGAGGTCGCCGGGGTGGATTTGGGTGCCGGTTTTGACGATATGGTCGAGGCCGACGGCGGGGTCGATGGGGTCGGTGGCGCGGGCGCGGCCGGCGCCGAGTTCGAGGACGGTTTGGCCGAGGATGCCGGCGTCCATGCGGGTGAGGGTGCCGCTGCGGTCGGCGCGCAGTTCGAGGATGACGGGGGCGGGGTGGGTGGTCGTGGTGAGGGTTTCGAGGGTGACGGGGTCGCCGCCCTGGGCTTCGACCATTTGTTGGAAGCGGGTCCAGGCGGTGCCGTCGCGGAGGCGGGCGGCGAGGGCTTCACGCGAAGTGGTGGTGACGGCGGTGGCGAGGTCGAGGATGATGGTTTCGAGGTCGGCGGGGCCGTGGCCCTGGAGGCAGGCGACGCATTCGGCGACTTCGAGGGCGTTGCCGGCGCTGTGGCCGGTGGGTTCGTCCATGGGGTTGAGGAGGGCGGTGGTTTCGACGCCGAGGAGGTGGCCGACGCGGACCATGGAGTCGGCGAGGGCTTGGGCTTGCTCGCGGGTTTTCATGAAGGCGCCGGAGCCGTGTTTGACGTCGAGGACGAGGCGGTTGAGGCCTTCGGCGAGCTTTTTGCTCATGATGGAGGCGGTGATGAGGGGGATGGAGGGGACGGTGCCGGTGACGTCGCGCAGGGCATAGAGTTTTTTGTCGGCGGGGCAGATGTCGGCGGTTTGGCCGATCATGACGCAGCCGAGGGAGGTCATGATTTGATGGACGCGGTCGATGGGGAGTTGGGTGGTGAAACCGGGGATGGACTCGAGTTTGTCGAGGGTGCCGCCGGTGATGCCGAGGCCGCGACCGGAGATCATGGGGATCCAGAGGCCGTCGCAGGCGAGGAGTGGGGCGAGGACGAGGGAGGTTTTGTCGCCGATGCCGCCGGTGCTGTGTTTGTCGACGCGAGGGGGGGCGTCGGCGGGCCAGGTGAGGACGCGGCCGGAGTGGAGCATGGCGTCGGTGAGGGCGCTGATTTCTTCGGAGGACATGCCACGGAAAAAGATGGCCATGGCGAGGGCGCTCATTTGGTAGTCGGGCATGTCGCCGGAGGTGAAGGCGGCGATCAGAGCGTGGATCTCGTCGGAGGTGAGTGCGTGGCCTTCGCGTTTACGTTCGATGAGGGAGGGGATGTGCATTTAGGAGAGGATTTACAGGATTTTTTTGGGATTAACAGGATGATTGCGGGTGATGAACAAAGAGGTGGTAACACGATTTGCACCAAGTCCGACGGGATGGTTGCATTTGGGGCATGTGTTTGCGGCGCGGGAGGCGTGGCGGGCGGCAAAGGAGGCTGGGGGGCGGTTTTTGGTGCGGTTGGAGGACATCGATGGGACGCGGGTGAGGCCGGAGTATGAGGCGGGGATTTTTGAGGATTTGGCGTGGCTGGGGATGGCGTGGGAGGAGCCGGTGAGGAAGCAGAGTGAGCACTGGGGGGATTATCGGGAGGCGTTGGGTCGGCTGGAGGAGATGGGGCTTTTGTACCCATGTTTTTGCACACGGAAGGCGATTCAGGAGGAGGTGGCGCGAATGGGGCAGGCACCGCATGGGCCGGATGGGGTGTTGTATCCTGGGACGTGTCGGGGGTTGAGTGTGGGGGAGCGGGAGGAGCGGATGGCGGGTGGGGAGGGGTATGCGCTGCGGTTGGATGTGGCGAAGGCGGTGGCGCGGGTGGGGCGGGAGCTGCGGTGGCGGGATTTGAGGCGGGGGGAGATGGTGGCGCGGCCGGAGGTGTTTGGGGATGTGGTGCTGGCGCGGAAGGAGGTGCCGACGAGTTATCACTTGGCCGTGGTGGTGGATGACGCGCTGCAGGGGGTGACGCTGGTGACGCGGGGGGAGGATTTGTTTGAGGCGACGCATGTGCATCGGTTGTTGCAGGCGTTGCTGGGGCTGCCGGTGCCGGAGTGGCGGCATCATCGGTTGATTGTCGATGAGAAGGGGAAGCGGTTGGCGAAGCGGGATGAGGCGCGGTCGGTGAGGAGTCTGCGGGAAGCGGGATGGGGGGTGGGGGAGGTTTTAGGGGCGCTAGGAGCGCCGGAGATGGGAGATGGAAGATGGGAGATGGGGGGAGGACGAGGATGAGGACGAGGACGAGGACGAGAAAGGGGAGTTTTGGGGTGTGTGATGCTGGTTGGGTATTTGTGCGATGCTAAGAGTCTATTTTTGTTTTCAGTTGGAGAGCGGTTAGAGTTGGTGGGTGGGCTCGGGAATGGGGCCTGGATTGTTTATGAATAACTTGCATTTGGCGGTTCAGTTTTTTCTTCAGCTTGCGGTGATTCTGCTGGCGTGTCGGGTGGTGGGGGCGATTGCGGCGCGGTTTGGGCAGCCGCAGGTGGTGGCGGAGATGATCACGGGTGTGTGTTTGGGGCCCTCGCTGTTTGGGGCGTTGGCGCCGGAGTGGCAGGCTTGGTTGTTTCCGTGGGATGCGACGCAGAAGGCGCGGGACACGAGTTGCTATTTGTTTCCGGCGTCGCAGTTGGGGTTGGCGTTGTATATGTTCGTGGTGGGGATGGAGTTTCGGGTGGA